>CAYPCV010000202.1:0-4153 GCA_964409295.1 uncultured Sulfurovum sp. | reverse complement strand
ACATTTACTTTATTTTGGTCTCTTCCCTCTCCGTGACCATTGACAGAAACATATAGATAACTATCTACATTTGACCAACGCACATGAAGCACCTTACCTTTAAATGTAAACGTTTGAATAATTTTTAGTGTTTTAGTATCAACTATCTGAATGGTTGGGAAATCTTTACCCGAAAAGGTAACAGCCAAATATTTTTTATCAGGGCTAAGTGCTGTAAATACAGGAAGACCTTTCATCTCGATATTTTTAATAAAGTTAAAATCTTTATCGTAAACCATCACTGCATTATCGCCAACAGCAGGAACAAATGTTCGATTATCACTTAAACTCCAAAAACCAAAATGAGGAACTTTTAAGACAGGTTTGTTATCTTTTGCTGTTACTTTTATCTCTGAAAACTTCATGGTATCAAGGTCAATTACTCCAAACGCTTTGGTTAAAAAGAACCCTACAATATAAGTATTCTCTTTTATCATTGCATCAAAAGGCATCTCTCCCACTTTAAACTCTTTGAAAATTTCAAATTTTGGAGTCTCTTTTCCATGATTTTTATCTTTTAAAACGGTTACTTTATCGTTGTCCATCTGTGCAAAGATAATCATATCTTTATAAATTTTAATCCCAACATTTTTAGAACCTGTTTTTATTTTATCAATTGGTTTTAAATCACGCGTTAAAATATCTACAGATTTATCATCATAATTTGCTACAGCCACATAATTTTTACCAATAACAAAACCAATAGCACTTTTAGAAGTTTTGTACTCCTCTAATACTTTTTCAGTTATGGGATTAAAATGCACCACGTAACCATCACGAGAAATCAAATAACCATCATCGCCATCAAATTTAATAATTCCATGGTTCATGTTATGCATGTTTTTCATGTGTCTTTTCGTTAAGCCTTTTTGAATAATAGCTATCGACTCAGTTTCTCTCTCGACCACAAATATCTTCTCACTTGCACTTGGTGTTCCTGCAAATAAAATACCTGTTGTTATTAGGCTTAATCGTATTTTTCTCATTTTTTTCTCCTCTTTTTTCAGTTAAATAATGGCATACAGAAACGATGGCTTTAGCCTCGTCTTGTTTAGCTGTAAACACGCCAATTCAGAATCACACCATTTTTTTACAACAAATAGCAAGATGGGTCTTCTGCCCACATATCTCCATATATCGCATACGCTCTGCTTCGTGAACCACCATTACAAATCTCTAAATATTCACACTCTTCACATTTCCCACCCAGTTTTCGTGGATGAACCCGTAACTTTTTCAAGAGTTCAATAGGTTTATTTGTCCAAATATCAGTAAAGTCTTCTCTAAAGATATTACCAATAATACTTGGGAAAAATGGGTCAGGTTTTACATTGCCTTCTGCATCAATATTAAGCAGTTTTCGCCCTGCTGAATTTCCACCCCAAGTAACTAATCTCTTTTTCATCTCATCGGCGTGTTCTGGATATTTCTGAATAAATCTATCATAAAAAAGTATGGCATCCATCTCCATATTTCCTGTAACAATCTCTATGTCTCGCTTGCTCTCATGATATTCAAATGCTTTATCCAAAATATAATTTACAGCAGTTACCCGTTGTTCTTTACTTAAATCCATCTCTAAATTATCAAGTCCACGACCAGAATAGACCAAATGCGAAATATAGACTTTTGGGATATTATGCTTCTCTGCTAACTCAAAGATAAATGCCAAATCATCATAGGTATCTTTGGTAATGGTAAATCTAATTCCTACTTTTGTCTTGCCATAACTATTTAATAAATCAACAGCTTTCATAGAGGCTACAAATGAACCTTTTAAGCCACGAAAAGCATCATGTACCTCTTCGCTACCATCAATACTAATTCCAATATAGTTAAACGTATCTAAGATTTTTTCAGCATTACTCTTTTTTACATAGAGTCCATTAGTAGAGAGATAAGTTACAATTCCAAGCTCTTTACAACGCCCAGCAATATCATAAATATCATGACGCGTTAATGGTTCTCCTCCTGAAAAGATAAGAAATCTTACCCCATTGGCTTTAAGTTTAGGTAAGGTTTCCATGATTTTTTCGGTTGATAAAGTATCGACAGAATCCAATTCAGCTTTTGAGTAACAGTGCAAGCAACTAAGATTACAACGATTTGTAAAATTCCAAATAGCAATACTTCCATCAAGAACTCTTGCCGACTTCCCCTCAACCACAGAGTTTAAAAGATTTGAGAGTCTAAACATTATTTTTTCTCCTTATTTACAGCAATCGTAGGATAAGGATTTTCAATCACTGTTTTATTAATCTCCTGAGTTGTATTTGTCTCTTTAGGCTTAAAAGAGAGTATATACTCGGTAATAGCTGATAAGTTTTCATCTGAAAGCTGAAAAGCAGGCATTGCATTTCGCTTATAACCAAAAACTTTTGATACCGATTTAGGGTCAGTAATCATCGCTTTAATCTCATCGGCATTTCGCTTAGATGCTATCTCTTCAAAATGAGGTCCAAAAGCTACTGCTGTTTGATGATGACAACCCCAACAGTAAGTTTCAAAAACTTTTTTACCATCTGTAGCAAAAAGTGATGGGCTTAAAAAACATATCATCGTAGAGAAGAGGAGAATATTTTTACTCATAAGCTATCCTTATTATTTTAATTAAAACAATGATAGCACTCTTTATTTTTTTATTTCTTGATATAAAACAAGTTGTAATCTATGAATTCCTGTTTCTTAATCCACATCAAACTATCACTTCTAAAAAGTCGATACAATTTATCAAAAAAAGGAGAAAAAGATGAAGAGAGAACTCATAATTTCAACTCTATTACTATTTTCAGTATCAAGTCATGCAACAGATACGATTAAAGAGGGACAAAGTTACCCAATAGATAAGATGAAAGAGCAAATCACAAAAATTATCAAAATGACCGTAACCGAAGTCTCGAAAGGGCTTCCACAAACAATTGATAAATACACAAGAATCACAAAAGTAAGAGATGAAAACCTCACTTTAATCTATACCTTTGAGATAAATACAGGTGCAAAAAGCGATAAAACAGTCAAACAAGAGGGTAAAGCACGCATGGAAAAACCTGTAAGCAAAGGCATCTGCCAATCTTCAAAACGTTTCTTGGATGCAGGGGTAACAATGCGTTATGAATATTTCAGTAAATCAACCCAAAAAGAGCTGTTTACCTTTACCCTTGACCAAAAAAAATGTAAAGAGTTGCATTATGATTAGACCACTACTCTTGGTCACACTCATTGCCTTTAACCAAACAGGCTGTGAAGAGCGTTCAAAAACATCCCTAGCAAAAGTTCACTGGGACAGAGACATGTGTGCTCGCTGTGTTATGGTTGTCAGTGACCGACAAAATACGGTACAAGTCAGAAATCCTTCAACAGGGCAAACCTTTATGTTTGATGACCTAGGTTGTACTATTTTATGGTTCAAAGAGAACAACACAACATGGAAAGAGAGAGCTACTATTTGGATTACCGATGTAAAAACAGGTAAATGGATAGATGCAAGAAAAGCTTTTTATGATACAGAAAACATAACCCCAATGGCGTATGGATTTTCAGCACACAAAACGAAAGAGAGCATCGAAAAAGGAAAAGAGATTATTGATTTTGAAGAGCTAAGTCGTCGAATTATAAAAGTAGGGAAGTAACTCCCTATATTCTTCCATTTAAAAGTCGAATCAATGCATCTGAAACCTCATCAAATTTCATAATACGTTTACCTGCATACTTTTTAGAAAACTGCTCGGCACTCTCTTTGCTATCAAAAGCAACCAAATCATCTCCTGCTGGAGAGATTGCTCTGCTTCCATAGACATAAAAAGCTTTTTCAGCATCAATAGGTTTTAAATTTTTATAGTTGGTCACAACAATTTTAGAAAAATCACGTTCGCTCTTTACCCCAACATCAAACCATTTTCCAGGGCGATAGTAAAATTCAAACATAGATTTAGGCGAACTAAAAAAAACTGTTTTTCCATTTCTAACTTCTATTTTTGCAACCCATTTTGGCTCTTTATAGACTTTAAAATGTCGTACTAGACAAGTGGTATTTTTGTCATAAGTTAAAGTGTATCTTTTTTTTACATCTTCTGCTTTCCATGTGGTTTGGTTACTCTCTGCCCAAATGAATGAG
>CAYPCV010000201.1:0-10122 GCA_964409295.1 uncultured Sulfurovum sp. | reverse complement strand
TTGTATTTTATATTACTTTAAGTATATATGGGCTTTTTTTAGTTGATTTGTTTGGATAGGGGTGGTGGGGTTGGTATAGTTAGAATTGCTGTTTAATATGGTGTGATATTGATATTTTACCTAATTAACGCTAATATTCGCTAAAGAGAATGTAGCTTATATCCACTACTTAAAAGAGGTGATTTTACGCTACGATTTGATAAAGCGAAGCCAAATATATCCAAAGAGTCCAGCAAAAAGTGAGGCGACTAAAATTCCTACTTTGGCTTGAAAAATAAGCTCTGGACTGTTTATAAATGCCAAGTCTGCTACAAAAATGGACATGGTAAACCCAATACCACCAAGAAATGCTACACCAAAAATTTGGTTCATGGTGCTTCCTTGTGGTAGGGTAGCAATTTTTAATCTAATTGCCAACCATGCCACACCAAAGATTCCTAGAACTTTTCCAAGTATAAGTCCCATAATAATCCCCAAAGAGACAGGTGTCATAAGGGTTGTCTCTATAGAGCTAAAATCTATGGCAATTCCTGCATTTGCCAAAGCAAAAAGAGGAATAACAATAAGTGCCACAGGAAGATGTAAATCATGCTCTAGCCGTGAAGCTGGAGTTCCTATAGCATTAACATTGTCTCTAATATTTAAGAGTATTGCTTTTTGTCGTTCATGGATTAAATGGTCTGAGCATACGGGATATGTATCATATTCATCTAAAAGTTTTTTGGTTCTTTTCGTAAACTCATGTGGAGCTTCTTTTGGCATCGAAGGTATTGCCATCGCTGCGATTACTCCTGCAATGGTTGCATGTACCCCTGATTCTAGCATGAAAAACCACATGAAAAGCCCTACAATAAAGTATGGCAAAATCATATGAATTCCAAAACGGTTAAAGGCAATCAAGATTAGAAAAGAGCCTCCTGCAAGAGCTAAAGGTAACATGTGAATCTGTTCAGTATAAAAGAGTGCAATAACCAAAACAGCCCCAAGGTCATCAACAATAGCAAGGGCAACTAAAAACGTGACCAGTGCAGGGGGGACACGTTTTCCTAAAAGGACTAAGGCAGAAATAGCAAAAGCTATATCTGTTGCCATGGGGATTCCCCACCCATTTGCACCTGTTGTATTGGCATTGATTGAAAAATAGATTAATGCAGGAAAGAGCATTCCCCCAATGGCAGATAAAATAGGTAGAAGGGCAACTTTGATATTTGAAAGTTCGCCTACTAAGACTTCTCTTTTTATCTCTAAACCGATAATAAAGAAAAAGATAGCCATAAGACCATCATTAATCCAGTGATGAATACTGTGTGAAAGTTTCCATGAACCTATATTGAAATCTATGGTTGTATGAAAGAAGTGGGTATACGTATCTATTAATGGAGAGTTTGCAAGAATAAGTGCGATAACGGTCATAAACATCAAAATCAGACCTGTTGTAGTTTGTGCGTGTATAAAGTGTTCAAACGGGGTAGAGACCTTTTTAAAGGCTCTCTCCCATGGGGCGTATAGTTTCATTAGGGTTCTCTTTTTTAGTTAGTTTTTATTTTTACCGTTGTAGGTACTCGATTAGCTTTAATGGAATGGTAGGTTGCTATAGCAATAAAGGTTATACCCACTGTTCCAACAATAATTTCGTCAATATGGAAGAAAATTTTAACCAACATAATAATTGCTAAGGCTAAAATAGCATAATGTGCACCATGTTCTAAGTATCGGTACTCGGTTAATGTTTTATTTCGTAACATATATATGGTTAATGACCGTACAAACATCGCTCCAATTCCTAAGCCTATCATAATAATGAAAATATCACTGCTTAATGCAAATGCTCCAATAACACCATCGAAAGAGAATGATGCATCGAGTACCTCTAAGTATAAGAATCCCATTATACCACTTCGTACTCCGTTGGTGTTAAAAAACTCATCGAGTGAAGCGATAAGAGAATATAGTAACACACCAGTAAAGTATGCAAGAGAAATTTCATAGCTAGTGGTAATTGAGGTAATGATTAATCCAATACTTATTGAAATCATCATATTTGAGCTTGAAACTCTTCCCATTTTTTCAATTACTTTACTGTTTTCTATACTGCTTATCCATTTTTCTTCTCGGTCTGTATCAAATATAAAGCTTAAAAAGACCATGAGTAAAAATGACCCACCAAAAGCAAAAATAAGTTTTTCAACAGAAACCAATGTCTCATGATATAGATGTGGTTTATCTAGTGCCAATGTGAATGTTTCCCAAATACCTAAGCCACTAGCAACTGCAACAATTACAATAGGAAATACAAATCGCATTCCAAAAACAGCAACAATCATACCCCATGTAATAAAACGTTCTTGCCATTTGGCTTCCATTGTCTCTAAAACTTTAGCATTGACTACGGCATTATCAAAAGATAATGATATTTCGAGTATGGCTAAAAGAGCCACAATATAAAGAGCAGAGATTCCTCCAATATATAGAGCCAACGCTAGACCCACAGCTGTTACGATAAGTGAACTTTTAAAATGTTTCATATTTTTCTCCTCAGAATGTTTTTTGTCATTAATTTGACCATTGAAAGTTTAGGAAAATAGTAAAAGTTTTACAATAAAACTTTTTAAAACTTTATAAAACTTTTAGAATAGAGATTTAAATCCCATATGAATGGTTTTTAATAATTATTTTTTAAAAAAAATAATATTAAAAATTAATTTTTATCTTGTATAATTTATCGTACAACTTTTACAACTTTTAAAAAGGGATAGAATGGACAGTTTTACACAAAAATTAAGGCTTATTTATAGTAAACTTTTTCATGACGACATGGATAAGTTTACTGGAGAATTTATTGATAGTAGGAAATTTGAACATAATGGACAAAAGAGTCGTAAACAGTTTTTTTTGAATCGTAAAACCGTTCTAAGAAGATGGCTAAGTAAAAAGATAAGTTGTACAAGTGATTTTCAAAAGAGTTTTAAAAATTATAAAATCTCTCTCTATCAATTTAGAGGCGAGGCTCTCTTTACTTTGGATGATTTTCGGAGAAAAAATAATCTAAAAGAGTTTGAAGAGAAGCTTGACCTCTATTTACAATATAAGCAAGAGGTTTATGTTAATAAAGAGTACAAACATATCTATATTTTTTGTGAAGAAAAAGAAGAGGTTCTTCTATATAGTATTTTAAAATGGGAAAAAAATCAAGAGCATAAAATTATTATTACACTAGAGCAAGAGGAAAAAATTTATAAAGGAACATTCTCTTTGGAAGAGGGAAATAATGTTTTTTTAACTCTAAGGGTAGATAATATAACGCGTTATATGCTTTTTCATGACAGTAAAGATAGTAGTTGTGTTTATATTGTTGGAACAAGTATGGGCTATCTTGCCAAAGATAACAAGGTACCTCGTGCTGAAAAAGTTATCTTTGCCAAGGAGAAATTAGATAAAGATGAACTTTTATTACAGTTTATTTTAAATGAGACAGAATCAATCTCTGCTATTGAAAATAGGCTTAATCCAAACAGCTCATCAACGACAAGTGAGCATTTTTTTAAATATACTAGTAAGTTCAAGAAATATCATACCTTTTTTAGTCGTCTTATTAGAAAAAAATATCATCAAAATTTTTATCATCGTTTAGCATTTAGAGAGTTTTATGCCTTTTATAGACTTTTTGAACGATTTTCAAAGCAAGAGAGTTATTTTGTAATGAATTTTCAAAGGGCTTTTTTAGAAGCAATAAAAACTGTTGAGTCTATTAAAAATATCTCTTTTCAAGTTGTTATGGAGCTAAATGATGAGAGTCTATTTTTTGCAGTAAGTGATAAAGAGTTTAAAATAAAGAGTAGATTTTTAACTCTTTCTACTTATGGTGTTGATTGTACCATTATTTTTGTTGTTGACGATGATGAAAATCTTTCTGTTAAGTATCAAAATCTTTTAACGGAAATGGCAAAAGAGTCGCTTACTGTTAGGGTGGTCAAAAAAGAGAGGGTTATTCATAAAGTAAACAGTTTGGATTTCTTTTTTATCTACATAGGAGATGAACGAGACTTTGTCTTGGCAGACCCCATAAGAGATAACAAAGATGTCTTTAAACTCTTTATTAATGAAGTAACTATGGATGAGTATCGAATTGATTATAGGAAGATTATTTATGAGAGTATTGTTTATGAAAGATTATAATTCACAATAATATATTTGTAGAACTAAGAATCCATTTAGCCTTTTTATGGTTTAGTTCCATTTATAAAGTATAGCATTTAAGGAAATAGTGAATGATAGTCAAGAAAAAAGAAGCTCAAAATATAACCCAACTTTTAAAAGAGTTGTTTAAGACGCATGGTTTTGAATCTGAAGAGCATGAGGGATGGATTATTCCTGAGGGTAGTGATTATGCAATGAAAGGGTATTGGTATCCTACAGCTACTGAGACCACAGGGCAGTTGACGATTGAACTGTTTATCAACTCTGAAATGATTATAGTAGAGAGCTTTGCTGGTCTTGGAGAGAGTGAAATGGAGAAGCTAAAAAATGCTTTTGCAAGTTTTATTCATCATGATTTTTCTGTTCTCTTAGGCTCTGTTTGGGGAAAAGAGTCAACTTCTACTAAAAAAGAGTTGTGGACAATAGGCAATAAAAGCTATGAAGCTTTTATTGGTACGCAAGGGATTATTAATTATGATAAAGCCAAGCAGTTGGATGTTCCTTTAAGTTATAAAGAGCGAATTAAAGCACTTATTTCTGATGAGCCTTTGGATAAAGAGTTTCATTGGTTTACCTTTTTTTATGCCAATCTTAATGGCTTGGACAGTTCAGCAGAGGTGTTAAAAGATAATATTAAGTGGATTTCAGGAGAGAATAGCCTAACTGCTCTCTCTTGGAAACGAAGCAATCACTATTATGCTGTGCGTCAGTTTTTGATTTTAAAGAAACTTGGATAAACTTTCACTACTATCCATACAGATAAAGGCAAAGAATGAAAAATAGTGAAAAATTAAAAAACTTTTTAACCCAAGAGATTATCCCTGATTTAGAAGAGGCAATTGATGAGATGTTTTCAATGATAGAAAAAGCAAAGATGGCTTCGATTGCAGACAAAGAAGAGCTTCAAGACCTTCAAGAGATGCATTCAGAGTGTAAAGATATTGTTGTAGAAATTGAAGCAGGAGAGATGCCAGAAGAGGAAGCCGAAGAGATACTTAAAGAGTTTGTTGAGATGAAAACGGCTGACGAAGAGTAATCAAGTGCAAAAGGCACTCTTTTTAGACCGTGATGGTATTATTAATATCGACTATGGATACGTTTCTAAAATAGAAAAATTTACATTTAATGAAGGTATTTTTGACCTTTTACGCTTTTTTATAAAAGAGGGGTATCTACTTTTTATTGTAACTAATCAATCAGGTATTGGTCGAGGATATTACAGCGAAGAAGATTTTAATACCTTAACCAAGTGGATGTTGGATGCCTTGAAAAAAGAGGATATTCATATTGCGTCCATTCAACACTGTTCCCATGCTCCTGAAGAGAATTGTTATTGTCGAAAACCAAACAGAGGTATGATTGAGGCTATTTTGTCTGAACAGACACTTGATTTAAAAGAGTCATGGATGATAGGCGATAAACAGAGTGATATTGATTTAGCACACAATGCAACGATAGCACATACAATTTCTATTGGAGAGCGAAAAATCCATGGTAGTGAATTCTCTTTTGCTTCCATTTTAGAATGTTATCACTACTTCAAAAAAAATCGAAATAAAATAAAAACTTCATAGGAGTATTCATGGATAGAATACGAAAAAAACGACCAAGGATTGCAGTTGTAGGCGATTTGATGATAGACCACTATATTTGGGGGTCATGTGAACGTATCTCTCCTGAAGCACCTGTGCAAGTGGTTAATGTTAGCAGAGAAAATTCGGTTTTGGGTGGGGCAGGAAATGTTATTAATAACCTTCTCTCTTTGGGTGCTAATGTCTCTATCTATTCTGTAGTAGGCGATGATGAAAATGCTACCGAAATGCAAAAAATGTTAATAGCGATAGAGCCAAAAATTCTCTATCTTGTCGAAGAAGAGGGGCGAAGAACAACTAAGAAAAGTCGAATTATAGCCTCGAATCAGCAGGTTATTCGCTATGACGATGAGACAACTGTTGATGTTTGCAAAGATTCCGAAATATTACTACTTGATGCCCTTGAAAAAAAGCTCTCGCTTTATGAGATGATTATCTTATCTGATTATGGGAAAGGGGTTTTAACTCCAACATTAACCAAAAATATTATTACTTTAGCCAAAAAACTTAATAAACCAATCTTAGTAGACCCTAAAGGGGTTGATTATAGTAAATATAGAGGTGCAACTCTATTAACGCCAAATAAAAAAGAGGCAAGTTTAGCGATGCAAATAGATATTTGTGATGACCTAAGTTTAAATAAGGCGATTGAAAAATTAAAATTAGATATAGAGTTGGATTACTCAATTATAACTCTTAGTGAAGATGGTATGGCTCTGTTGGATAAAGAGCTCAAAAGAATCCCTACAGTAGCACGAGAAGTTTACGACGTTACAGGTGCAGGAGATACTGTTATTGCCTCTTTGGGTATTGCCTTGGCAAGTGGACTAAATATCGAAGAGGCTTGTGACTTTTCTAATAAGGCCGCAGCCGTGGTGGTAGCAAAAGTAGGTTCAGCTACGGTTACTTTAAATGAGATAGAAGAGTATGAGCACTCATTAAATCAAGGAAAATCTGAGAGTAAAATAAAAAACTTTGAACAGATAGAGCGTATTGCTAAACGTTTAAAAGAGCAGGGTAGAAAAGTTATTTTTACCAATGGTTGTTTTGATATTTTGCACCGTGGTCATGCAACATATTTACAAAAAGCAAAAGAGTTGGGAGATATACTTATTTTAGGATTGAACTCTGATGAGAGTATTCGACGCTTAAAAGGTGCAGAGAGACCAATTAATAACTTAGAAGACAGAGCTTTTCTAATTGGTGCTTTAGAGAGTATTGATTTTGTTGTTCCCTTTTGGGAAGATACTCCTTATGAATTAATTAAACTTATTCAACCAAATATTTTGGTCAAAGGAGCAGATTATGATGGAAAAGAGGTTGTAGGTTCAGATATTGCTGATGAGGTGGTTCTCATTGATTTTGTTGCAGGAAAGAGTACTACAAATTTAATAGAAAAAATTTCAGGAAAAAAATTATGTTAAAAATGATAGAAGACGAGTTAAATGCTCATAAAACAACGATAGAGAAAACCATAGAAGTGATGATTCCTCAAATTGAAGAGGCTTCAAAATTAGTGATAGAGACACTTAAAAATGGAAATAAAGTATTACTTTGTGGAAATGGTGGGTCAGCATCAGATGCACAACATATCGCTGCCGAGTTAACAGGTCGTTACAAAATAGAAAGAAGAGGTTTAGCAGGAATAGCCTTGACTACGGATACATCTGCTTTAACAGCAATATCAAATGATTATGGTTATAATCGTGTTTTTGATAGACAAGTAGAGGCATTGGTACGAGAAGGAGACTTGGTTATAGGTATCTCTACCTCAGGAGAGTCATTAAATATTATCTCTGCACTTCTTTTGGCAAAAGATATGGGTGCTAAAACCTTAGGATTCTCTGGAAAAGGTGGAGGCAAGATGAACTATGTTTGTGATTTGAATATGCTTGTTCCATCAGATGATACTCCAAGAATCCAAGAGATGCACATCTTAATAGGGCATATTATCTGCCAAGCTGTAGATGATGCTTTCACTATTTAGAAAATTTAAGAGAAGTATTGAAATACTTCTTCTTATCTAAATTTCTGTTTATCATAAAGATAGTTTAACCCTAAAACAAATGCTAAAGCATCTTTTTCAAGTTCAATATTATGTTCTGTAGCTACTAAATGTTCCTTCTTATACTCAAACGTTTGAGCAGGTTGATTAGGTTGAACAACAGCTACACTATTCTCTACTCTTAGGGCATAGGTCTCATTGAATTGCATAAGATTAATATTTTTCTTATCATCTGCAAAAATGGAGTGTCCCAAAATAGGGTAGCTTAAATCTTTTCCTAAATAGTCAATAGCTGTTGCCAATACATCAGGTTGAGAGACTAAATTATTATAAGCTTCTGCTTTTACTTCTGTACCTAGAATAAGAGCAGGAATATGAAACATGTTTACAGGAACAATATCGTCTCCATAGACGCGTATATTGTGGTCAGCGATGATTACAAAGATAGTCTCTTTATAGTAAGGTAGTTTTTTAGCTTCGTTAAAGAATGCTCCAATGGCATAGTCTGCGTATTTTACAGCATTCTCTACACAGTTTTTATTGGGAATAATCTCTTCTATTTTACCTTTAGGAATATCAAAAGGGGAGTGATTTGATGAGCTAAACATTAGTCCTGCAAAGGGTTTTCCTTCGTTATATAGTTGAGAGAAACGCTCATTTGCTTTTTTGGCTAAATCCTCATCACTGACACCCCATGTTGCTACAAATGAGGGATTTTTATAATCTTTTTGCTCTACAACTTCATCAAAACCATTTCCTAAAAACCAAGAACGCATGTTATCAAATCGTGCTTCGCCACCATACAAGAACATGGTATGATAACCCAAAGGATTCAAGAGGGAAGCAAAGGTAAAGAAGTCATTTTGAGATTTGGTACGCTTGACTACTCCTTTACCTGGAACAGCTAGAAATCCTGATGTTGTTCCTGCAATTCCTCGTACACTTCGTGTTCCATTTGAGTAGGCTTGATTAAACCAAAGTCCCTCTTTTTTAAGCTTAAGAAGTTCTGGGGTTATTGTTGGGTTTACAAACTGATACCCTAAACTCTCTTGTAAAAAAATAACCAAGTTTTTCTTTTTAGGGCTAGAGAAATGGCTCTTTTCAAGTCGTGAAAAGGGAGAGTCTGATTTTAAATCATTATGATGTATACCCAAACGTCTCTGCATTCGCTCTAAAGCTTCATCTATTGGCATTTTTCCATAGAGTTTAATAGCTTTGGTTGAGTAGCGTTTATTGGCATAAATAGCATACCCTATAGAGTAGAGTGAGTTTTTTGTAATCTCATTGACCACTCTATTAGTGCTGTACATTGCATCGGATAGGTTTGCAGGACGATGACCAAAAGAGGAGCGAATCCCAATAAAAAGTAGAATTGCCAAAGGTAAAAACCATAAAGCTCTGCGTTTAACTGGACTCTCTAGCAGTTCTATAAAACTATCTCTACTTGCTTTCATAAAAAACCATGTAAAGAGAGCAATCATCATAAAGGCTATGGTTAGTGGTAGTTTAAAGTCAGCAATTAGCATGTTAAATACCTCTACAGGGTACTCTAAATACTCTACAAATTTAAAGTTGGGGCGTACATCGTATTGTGTAAAAAAAGGGAAGGTTGCATTTTCGATATAGATTAAAAATCCTAAAATAATCACAAAGTAAGAGCGTAAGAGTAAATTTGAAATTTTAGATAACTTTGAAGGAGAGAACGCAAGGATAATAAGTGGAATAATTAAGAGCATCGAGGCAACAATGGTGTCCATTTTAAGACCATATAGGAAGCTTAGGTAGTAGTTGACTCCACTATCACTAAAACGGTCAAAATAGAGAGTAAAAAGGGCTAAACGCCCAATAAAAAATATAAGAATCATTAAAAGGTAGTATTTGAAAAGTTTTTTAGCTAGAAGCATCTGTTCCCTTAGTTTTAATTTTTTTGTATTGTATCATTTCTATCTACGAATTTTTTAATAACTAAAACAATTAGCCATGCTAAAATCATTGTAATCATGGTATGACTTAAAAAATGGTCTCCAATAAGCATTTTATAGACTCCCATACTCCAACCTACACTTAACGCTCCTATGATGGCTAAAGTTTTGTTTCGTCTGCTTTTAAAAAGAAAAAAAAGACTCAATAGTGCAAAGCCTCCACTAGCATGACCTGCTGGAAAACAGCATATTCTATTACATCTACTAACTTCTTTTGGATATACTTCCCATACTTTTATAGTAGGGTAACTTCCTCCATAATGTATCTCATTTTTAGGGCAAGGCATATTGGTTATTTTTTTTAATCCACCAACCAAAGCAGGTATGAGTATTGCTGACATAATCA
>CAYPCV010000200.1:0-3937 GCA_964409295.1 uncultured Sulfurovum sp. | reverse complement strand
TTCAAACACTCATTATAGAACAGCTAAAAGGAACACTTAAAATGCA
Organism: uncultured Sulfurovum sp.; assembly: GCA_964409295.1. GTDB lineage: Bacteria > Campylobacterota > Campylobacteria > Campylobacterales > Sulfurovaceae > UBA1140. The sequence goes on along the minus strand of CAYPCV010000200.1, from coordinate 3,891 downwards.
AACCCTCCCTTCTACTAAATACAAAATAGAATTCAGATAGTAAAAAACAATATTTTTTCATAATTTGCAATGCTTTTGCAATATTGATTCGTTATAATCCTCAATGAGGTATCTATCTACCTTTACATATTCTTCTTTTGACTCCAATTTTTTTTAAATTGGAGTGTCTAAATATGTATCAAAAGGATAAAATATCAAACAATTACTATGTTCTCTTTTACTACTGTTTTATCTTCCACTATCACTTAAAGCTCTAAGCATTGTAGAGATTTCTAAAGATAGCAATCTTCTCTCTATACTTGAAAAAAGTGATGTATATTTAGATAATCAAAATTTAACGAAGAGTGAGATAATATCAGGTTCTTATTTACAAGCATATAGAAAACAAATTATTAATGTTGCACAATCAGGACGTACAGTATGGATTCACTTTAAATTAAAAAATACTTCAAATCAGACCATTGAAAAAGCCCTGATTTTAAACTCTCCATCTCTAGAATTCATCTCTTTATATACCGAAAATTCTATCAAACCTCGCCTCAATGGGATTTCACATATAGGCAAGCACTCTACTATTTATTACAACTATAATATTCTAATTCCTCCCAATAGCCTAAAAGAGTACTATTTAAAAGTAGCCTCTTCACATAAATCTTTTTTCTTTAAACTAACGTTACAAGATTATGAAGACTTTCGACGGGATGATGCATTTAACCAAGCACCCCGTTTGCTCATGCTTGGTATACTTTTAGGATTAATGATTTATGCCTTTCTATTAGCTTTTTATAGCCGAGATAAAAGTTATTTTTATTATGCCAGCTATCTATTTTTTACACTCTCTCATCAAGTTACTTTTTTAGGATTAACACAAATTTACTTTCCTCATTGGTTTGTACTCTTTGACATGAACCTCATTATTATAAAACTTGGTCTAGCTCTCTTTTTTGCTGTACTTTTTGCACTCTCTTTTCTAAAAATAGATAAAGATTCCAAAGTATTTAAAATCTATATCTTCTTTCTATTTATCGCTTTACTAATTATCTTTATCTTAAAAACACTCTCAATTACTCTGCTTATTGGTGTAGCATTTGTCTTCTTCAATTTTATTGTTGCCATCCTTCGCTACAGAGAGGGGTACAAACAAGCAAGACTCTTTATTTTTGGGTTTGGAGTTGTTTCCATAGCATACATTTTAGTTGTCTTAGATACCTTTGGTTTTACATCGGTACTAAACTACTTTCCAAATATTCTTATGTGGGCATTTACCATTGAAGTATTAGCCTTAACATTAGCATTTGCCGATAGATATAAAATTCTACAAGAGCAAAAAGAGATAGAGGACCAAAATAGAGAACAAATCATTAGAGATGAAGTTATTCAAAAAACAGCCGAACTAAACAAAGCACTAAAAGTAAAAAGTTTTCTACTTAAAGAGGTACACCATCGAGTCAAAAATAATTTACAAATTATCCTTTCAATGATACGCTTACAAAACGACAAAGTAGAAGACCTCTCAATAAAAGATAAATTTACAAGCCTTGAAAATAGAATCAATGCCATTGCCAAAACCTACAACATGCTAATCGTAGATGGAAACTTAGAAAATATTGATATGGAAGAGTACATTGAAGCCTTACTCTTGGATATTGAGCAGAGTATGTTTAGAGTCAGTTCAAATATTGAGCTAAGAACAGATATTGATGCCTCTCTTCCTTTAGGAAAAGCCGTTTATATTGGTATAATTATTAATGAGTTAGTAACAAATGCGTATAAATATGCTTTTGAAGAAGATACAGGTTTAATCTTTATCTCTTTACACAAAGTTAAGCAACACTATCAGCTGATTTTTTTTGACACTGGCAAAGGATTTACCTATAACAAAAAGTATCCATCTCTAGGTCTAAAACTTATTCATGCTTTAATTATAGAGCAGTTGCAAGGTACTATTGAGATGCACACCCAAGAGTCAAGTAAATACATTATAGGATTTAAATAATGAATGAAAAAATATTAATTGTCGAAGACGAAAGTATTGTAGCAATGGAGATAGAGAGCTATCTATTATCCTTAAATTATACGCTTATAGGAATCTGCTCTACAGCTGATGAAGCCTATGAAAAAGCAACATCAAATGATATTGACTTGGTATTAATGGACATCTTTTTAATTGAAAGTAATGGAATTGAAGCCACACAAAGAATAAAAGAGATTAAACCCAACTTACCCGTTATTTTTCTCTCTGCCTACATGGATGAAGAGACCATAGACCAAGCTATAAAAGTAAATCCTGAAGCATATTTAACCAAACCTTTTAATCGAAAAGATTTGGCTGTCTCTATTAAAATAGCACTAAAAAACAAAGAGTCCCTTATGATGACAGGCGATATTATTCTTGATAATGAATTTAGTTTTGATACAAAATCATCGGAACTTAACTGTTGTGGAGAGAATGTCTCTTTAACCAAAAAGGAACGAACTTTACTCATTCTCTTTTTAAAACATAAAAATCACTTAATTACAATAGAGGATATAGAGTATGAGCTTTGGCCAAATAAACCAAGTAATAACAGTCGAAGACGCTCTCTTATTAGCCGACTGCGTGCTAAATTAAAACATAAATTCATTGAAACACATGCCTCGGAAGGGTATATTTTTAAAATTTAAATTAAAATAACAAATTAAAAATATATTTATAACTTTTGCAACGTTTTTGCGACGCTAGAATGATATTCTATCTGCAACGCGAGAAGGATAAAAATCATGTTTAATAGGTTAAAAGACAAAACTGCTCTCTATATTGAGGATGAAATAGAAGTCTTAGAAAACATCTCAAAAGTTTTTAACAATTATTTTGAAAAAACATACATCGTAGACAATGCAGAGAGAGGCTATGAGATACTCTTAAAGTACAAGATTGATATTCTTTTAGTAGACATAGAACTGCCAAAAATGAATGGTATTGAACTAATTCAAAAAATACGAGAAAAAAATAAAACAATTCAAATAATTGTTGTCTCTGCCTACACCAAAACCAATTATTTTTTAGAGTGCATCAACTATAAAGTCGATGCATATATTATAAAACCGTTTACATTTATAAAAATTCAAGAAGTTTTAAAAAAACTTAATGATGAGTTTCTAAGCCATGATAGACTCTCGAATTTACTCTACCTTGATGATAATTTTACTTTTAACAGTCAATCTTCACAACTTCTATACAACAATACAATAATTAATCTAACAAAAAAAGAAAGAACCCTTTTAATCTTTTTTTTAGAGCATAAAAATCATCTTGTCTCTATTGCTGATTTAGAGTACCATCTTTGGCCAGAAAAAGAGAGTAGTCCTAGTAGAAGACGCTCCCTCATTAGCAGACTTCGTCGAAAATTAAACCAAAATTTTATAGAAACATACCCATCAGAAGGATATATTTTTAGAATAAAAGATTAATATTATTCTTTCTATAAAATAAAATATTTTTTCATACTTTGCAACGCTTTTGCAACGTTGCTTTAGTATACTATACATCAAGGTATTTCAAATACCAAAAAATTATAGGAGTTAAATATGAAAAAAATAATGAATATTTCATCTTTAAGTGTAGTGGCTTCGGCTATAGCTCTATCACTTATATTTACAGGTTGTGGAGACACAGACCCTGAAAATGAAGGTAACCACCTACCTGACGTTAATATTGTTCAAAACAACAAAACTATAAATGTAGGAACAAAAATAGATTTAACCAGTACAGCATTGGATGTTGATGGAGATGCTTTAACTTATGAGTGGAAATTTGTCTCTAAACCAACAGGAAGTTCAGCCGCATTAACAACAACCACTACAAAGCAAGCATCCTTTACTGCTGATAAAGCAGGAGAGTATGTTGTTCAA
>CAYPCV010000199.1:0-7359 GCA_964409295.1 uncultured Sulfurovum sp. | reverse complement strand
GGAATCGTAGTAATTTTAGAGTTTACCAAACAAGAGAGAGAAGGTATCTTTGATAAAGTTGTTGATTTTGGAATGAAAAAGGTACTACCAAAAGTAGGTGGATTGATTTCTAAAAACTACGAAGCATACAAATATTTACCCGATTCTATAGAAGAGTTTTTAACTACAGAGATGTTAGCAAAAGAGCTAGAAGAGGCAGGGTTTAAGATGAGATATACTAAATCCTTTACAATGGGTATTTCAACACTACTTATTGCTCAAAAGCCATTATAGTACTTAATATAGCTAAAAAATCTTTACAGGCGAAATAATTTAGTTAAACCTTGGTGTTGGTTTTTTAGTTTGGTTGTTTCGTGGGAAATGATTCTTATGTTATAATTAAATTTGTATAAAATAAAAATTTTGCCAAAAGGCTTAAAATTTAAGATGGAAACAATGGCAATTAGTAAAGATGAGATAGATAAATGAAACAATATTTAAACCAACTAACCATAACGAATCTTTTCTCTATAAAAGAGATAACCCTAACCAATCTAAAAAATAAAAAAGAAATCTACATAGTAGGAGAAAATGGAGATGGTAAAACGCTTCTACTCCAAGCCATAGCAGTGGGATTAAAAGGCACAGTCGAAGATGGACTCAAAGAATTTAGGTCAAGAGAAGATGAGTTTACGGTAGATATAGAGAGTAAAGAAGAGATTCAAAATAATTTCTTTGCCTATGGAGCATCAAGAAATAATTATTGTCAACTAAAAGAGGATACAGCAGGATACTTGAGTCTTTTTAGTGGAGAGTATGATTTGAAATCTCCTACAAAGTGGCTACAGTACCTTGATTATAGTGAGCAAAAAGAGAATAGTAATGTCATAACGGTAATAGAGGCAAAAGAGCTTTTAAATCATCTTTTAAATAGTGATATTGAGATAGATATAAGTCCAAATGGTGTAACTTTTAAAGAGAAAGGTTCAGAAGTAAGTTTCGACCAACTATCAGCAGGGTACAAAGGGGTTATAACTATTATTTGCGACTTAATAGCAAGGCTTTCTGAAAAACAACAAGTAGAGAGTATTGCAGATTTTAAAGGAGTGGTTCTTATAGATGAGGTAGAGCTTCATTTACATCCTAAATGGCAATATAGCTTTATGCAAAAACTAAGAACTACTTTTCCGTTAATTCAGTTTATCGTAACGACCCATAGCCCAACCACTCTTTTAGGTGCTGGTATGGAAGCTGTTTATTATCAGATTTTCAAAGAAGAGGGTGTTGTAAAAGTTTCTGAACAAAAAGAGATTGAAAATGATTTTTTAAATGATATTCAGTCTGATATTTTTGGTTTTGATGTGAATGATGAGCGTATTAATAACCCTTCAGAAGATGATAAGAAACGACAAAAAAGAGCCAAAGAAGCGATGTTGAGTCTTATTGATACTATTGAAAAGGGAGAATAGTGAAATATTTTATTGATACTAATATTATTATAGACCTTCTCAATAATGATGAAGAGGCAAAGAGACAATTAAAAGCTTTATTTTTACAAGAAGGTAGTGAACTATTTATCAATAGATTGATAGTGATGGAGACTTTAAGAACCATACATTTTGCTCATAAAAAAGTCTTTAGAGAAGCAGAAAAAAAGCTAACACTTTTTAGACAAGTGGATATTAAACCTAAAATTTATAAAGATGCTGTAGCCTTTTCAAGATTTTGTCATAGCAAAGGAATCAAGCTTAAAGGAAAGTGTGAAGCTATAGACTTCTTACATTTTATGACAGCTAAATATTATACTCTTAAAATTATTTCTAATGATAGAGATATGCCCAAGTTAGAAGATGGGTATGAAAAGTTTTTGGAGAGTCAAACTGATGTCTAACACCATGACCGTAACCTCCCTAAACACAAAAATAAAGTCCCTACTAGAGACAACATTCATGCACATTTTAGTAGATGGCGAAGTATCATCCGTAACCTACCACAATTCAGGTCACATCTACTTCTCTATAAAAGACCAAAATTCAAGCATTAAGTGCGTGATGTTTCGCTCTAATGCTAGTCGTATGAAGTTTAGGTTAGAGAGAGGGCAACATGTGATTGTTAATGGGTCAATTTCGGTCTATACACCTCGTGGGGAGTATCAGCTTCTTACTGTGAGTATCGAGCCTTTTGGGCGTGGGGCTTTGGAGTTGGCTTATGAACAGCTCAAAGATAAGCTTCAAGCCAAAGGTTATTTTGACCCTCGGTATAAGAAGCCTCAACCAAAATATATTAAAAAAATAGCATTAGTTACAGCTTCTAAGAGTGCTGGATTGCAAGATATGCTTAAAATTATTGATAAACGATGGAGAGTTGTGGATGTTGTGATTATTGATACATTAGTTCAAGGAGACAGGTCTGCACCACAAATTGTAGAGGCTCTCTATTATGCTGATACCTTAGGGTGTGATGCTATTGTGGTTGGTCGTGGTGGTGGAAGCCGTGAAGATTTGTGGGCATTTAATGAAGAGATTGTGGCAGATGCTATATTTAATCTTAACACTTTTGTGGTTTCTGCAGTGGGTCACGAGATAGATGTGCTTATCTCTGATTTTGTGGCTGATTTAAGAGTCCCCACACCTTCGGCTTCGATTGAGATGATATTGCCTGACCAAAATGAAGTGCTTTATACTTTGTCTGAAATGCAAGAACGATACGATAGGGCTATAAAACAGATAATCTATAATAAAGAGACAGCTCTGAAATCATTAAATCAAGAGTTACAACGAAACTCTGTTTCTAGGAAAATAAGTGAAGTAGAAACGCAATTTTTACAAATAGAAGATGAATTAAAACGTCTGATGAGTTATAAATTGGTACAGTGTGACTCTGAACTTTTAGATTTACCAAAACAACTTAAAGATAATTTTGAGTATGCTTTGCAAGTTAAAACGCAAAATCTGAAATCTTTAGAGCAGAAGATGAGACTTTATGACCCAAAATTAAAACAGAAAGAGGGGTGGGGCGAAATTTTAGTTAATGGAAAACGGGTTGAACTGTCTACGATTAATGAAGATGATAGATTTGTGATTAGCGATACAAAAATCAAGCTAGAGGTGGCTTGTATAAAAAAGGAAAACTTATAATGGGAAAAATAATGGATAAACTCTTTTGGGTAGTTTTAATTGTGTTGGGGCTTTATATGCTCTATAATAAAGGAATCATTTTTGCCAATTTTGAGTCAGTCTCTCCAAAGATTGCCTATGATATGATTGAAAAAAATGATGGTAATTTGACGGTTCTTGATGTACGAACTGTAGACGAGTTTAAAAAAGATGGACATCTAGTTGATGCAAAGCTAATTCCATTACATGAGTTGGCAAAAAATTTAAATATGCTTGATTCTAATAAGACTATTTTAGTCTATTGTCGTAGTGGAAGCCGTTCGGTTTCGGCTTCTCGTCTGCTAAGTAATAGTGGTTTTACGGCGATTAATATGAGTGGTGGAATGATTGATTGGAAAGCAGAGAAACTGCCTATAAAATAATAAAAAGCTAGGGTATATTTACCCTAGCTTTTTATAAATTCTAATATAAAAATGGATGGTTGTTTTTAACTCGTCAAGAGCTAAAATCTTCTTTTTAATTTCGATGGTTGTTTGCCAATAATAGGGGGTCATTCTTAGCAAATCTAAAATATCTTCTTTTTTAATGCTTATCTCTTCTTTTATCTCTATCTGTTGTTCTAATATAAACTCTTTTTCATCGTCTAAAACAGAGTAGTTTCCTTTGTGTGGGAGTACTTCATCGTAGATATGAGCTGTTAACCCTTTTAGATGCTCTTCGGCAGGGCCTACCATAATAATTTGACTCTCTTTATTTTTAAATAATCTGTTTATTTCATCTGCCGAGACAGGAGAAAAAACTGATATTATAGTGTCAAAACTATTGTCAAAAAATGGTAAATCATAGGCAGAAGAGACAGAAATAAGAACCTCCATCTTTCGTTTTCCTGCCAATTTTACGGCTGTTTTTGAGATGTCAATTCCACAAAGAGCCAGTGTTGCATTCTCTTTTGTAGATGCTTTTCTAATCTCATTCATGTAGTAGCCTTCGCCACATCCTACATCTAAAATATTTTGATTAAATCCATCTTTTGTAGAGGCAATAATTTCTACTATTTTTGAAGATAAAGAAGCATAATACCCTTTGTTTAAAAAGGCTTGACGGCTCTTAATCATCTCGTCATTATCCCCTGGGTTTTTACTTTTTTTGTGTTGAGCGAGTAATAGATTTACATAGCCCTCTTTTGCCTCATCGTAAGTGTGCTTATTGGGGCAACGGTATGTTTTTGACTCTTTTATGAGTGGCTCACTGCATGATGGGCATTTAAATAAGATGGTTTTAGGCATTAATTTTTTCCAATATATGATTATCGTTTTTATTTTAACTTTTTTTTACTAGTTCACAGGAGTTAAATTATAAATCCCTATACCTATCAACCCTAACCCAAAATGGGTCATAATCAATACTGTACTGAACCTCACAGCTTTCATACTCTTTAGGTAACATATTCAAAGCATTTGCAATGCTCCCTTTAGAGTCAGCATAATAGAACAAATCACGCTTTCCATTATAGGTTTCTCTGGCTATAAAATGACCCTTTTTACTCTTGTAAATCTCTTGATATATAATATCTTCAATCAGATAAAGTTCATCTACATTTCCTTGTGGTAGTCCATTATCTCCTGCATTCTTCAAGCTTAGAGTTAACTGTAATAAATAGGGGAATTTTTGAGTAAATTCATAATAATCTAAACTCTTATTAAGCACCAAAAGACTCGGTAACTCATCTATTTTTCCTTCCATTATAATAGTATCCTCTTTTGGAAACTCCTTTCCATTATTTAGCCGTTGCCCTTTTTTATACTCAATATAATCTTTTAATCCACTAAAAGGATAGCTCTTCTCTTTTGGATGGGGCATATCATCAAAATCAATGTATTGAAAATTTAAAACCGAATCAACTTCGCCAAAAAGTATATCTAGCCCTGCATAAGCCCCCACAACTACGGCTGTCTGTTGTGCTGATGGCTCTTGTGTGTACTCTTTATGAAAAATTCTAATTGCCACATCATTAGGATATTCATCTGCTTCTAGTGGCATAAAACTAAGGCTTTCAGGATTAATCTTTACCCCTGTCAACTCAAAATCAAAGTCCAATCCATACGATGGTTTAGTTGCTATAAATTTCCACCCTTCAATCGTAGGAGCATTATTTACCACTTCAAAAGCATCTGCAAAATACTCTTTTTTACCTTTGGCTGTAACAATAAGCTCTTTTGGCTCGTTATCACTCTTGATAAGAATAAAAAGCCCCTCTGAAAACTTCTGTAGTTCTTGAATCAGTTTATCTACTTTTTCACTTGTCTCAACAGGATTATTCTCATAATCCTCATTAAAATTGGCATAATCTACAATATTCTCTTTAAAAAAGCTCCAAAATCCCTCTACCTTACTTCTATTCACTATCGTCTTCCTCTCTTCTTACTCTTTTTATCATCACTCTTTTTTGCACTATCAAAAGCTTTAAACCCATCACGTTTGGTCACTTTACGCTTCTTTTTTGTAGGTGCTGAACTGCTCTTTTTCTTTCCAAACGCACCATCTGTTTTCTTTTTAATATCAACCGTTTTTCTTGCCCCCCGTTGAGCTTTTTCAACTTTAGGAGTATAGCCCTCTATCTCTTCACGTTCAATCGCTTTACCCATCAATCGCTCAACATCTTTCATGGCAACCTCTTCTTTAGGAGAGAGCAAAGTAATAGCTAAACCTTGTTTTCCTGCACGTCCTGTTCGCCCTACTCTGTGAATAAAATCGCCCGTCACATGAGGAATATCGTAATTTATAACCACTTCTAACGAAGGAATATCAATCCCCCTTGCAGCGATGTCTGTGGCAACAAGCACACGAGTATGCCCCTCTTTAAACGCATCTAACGCTCTAGCACGAACACCTGAACTTTTGTCTCCATGAATTACAAATGTTTTCAACCCACTGCTATTTAACTCTTTTCCTACCTCATCAGCCTCTTGTTTCTTACGCACAAATACCAAAACCTGTTTATAGTTTTTTGAACCAATAATATAGGACAAAAGCTCCATTTTAAGCTCACGACTTACAGGATGAATAATCTGCCGTACACTGCGTGCCGATGTTCCCATGCTGTCTACTTCTATCAACTTTGGTTTATATAAAATCTGCTCTGCCAAACGCTTAACCGAACCCGAAAGGGTCGCCGAAATCAGTACATTTTGTCGTTTTTGAGGTAAAAAAGAGAGCAGTTTACTCACTTCATGCACAAACCCCATATCTAAAATTGTATCGGCTTCATCAAGTACCAAATATCGAACGGCATCAACGTTGATATTTTTCTGTTGCACATGCTCTAGTAGTCGTCCAGAAGTAGAAACAACAATATCGACCCCTCGTTTAAGCCGATTGGCTTGTGAAGTCATATTTGCCCCACCATAAAGCACAAGCGATTTCAAAGGCAAATACTTTCCATAAGTAATAAAACTCTCATGAACCTGCCTTGCCAATTCACGCGTAGGCACAATAATCACAGCTCGAAGATAGTGTTTATCCTCTTGGTACTCTTTCATAAGCTCTTGAAGAATAGGCAAAGCAAAACCTGCCGTCTTACCTGTACCTGTCATAGCACCTGCCATAATATCACGCCCCCCAAACATGGAAGGAATCAACTCTTTTTGAATGGGTGTTGCATTTTCATAGCCTTTATCTTTAAGGGCTTGTAGTATTTCAGATGATAGACCAAGGGTGGATAGGGACATTTAGACTCTTTATTTTAAACGTATAAATATCTACGTTAATATTTTTTGGTATTATAGCAAAATGAAAGCAGAATTGATAAACGTTGCATTAACCAATAAAATCATCTCCATAACAAAAAAGAATACTTTAGGACTTTATTGGGAAAGGGAAAATGTCAGTATCAAGAGAATAAAACTTAAATTAGTTTTATTCCATATCTTCAAATCTACGACACAATATTTCCATAATCTCCTTGCGAGTAAAAGAATTATCTATGGTAGTTAATTGCTTAACCAACCTCTGTTTAGATATAGTTCGTATCTGTTGACATAATACAATGGAGGGTTTTTCTAACTCATGCTTTAGCAAAAACTCATTGGGATAAACTTTTCTATGTTTTTTGAGTGATCTGATGGGTAAAACTGTGACTACATCCAAAAGATTTTCATAATTGTTTGAGATAATCAATACAGGTCGTTTTCCTCTCTGTTCTCGACCAACAGTTGGATTTAAATCGGCTAAATAGACATCATATTGATTCATGAGATTTTCTCAT
>CAYPCV010000198.1:0-7664 GCA_964409295.1 uncultured Sulfurovum sp. | reverse complement strand
AATGGTCTATGTAGAGATAGGTAGGGTTAATAATGGTCATAAATTCTCATTTATCTGCTGTTTCTAAAAACAGCAGAGGATATTTTTTAGAATTTTAACATATTTTTTTAACTATTTTGATAACTTAGAGAGATAATTTTTTTTACGCCTAAACCATACGAATCTTCATAAAGTTCTATTTGACTCTCATTAAAAAAGATACCTGAACTCTCTACAGGGTTAGATGTTAAAAGGTTTGCTCCGTCTAAATCCAACATTGTAATGGTATCTTCTCGTGCAGAAGCAACATGTACAGCCGTACCTACAGAAATTGCCCCCTCTAACATACAGCCAATCATACATTTTACATTATACATCTTTGCAATATCGGCAATCTGTAAAGCATTAGCGATGCCACCACATTTTGCTAATTTAATATTAATCATGTCACAAGCATCCATCTCTAACAGTTCTATGGCTTGTTTGGTAGAGAATACGGATTCATCAGCCAAAAGTGGAGTAATGGTTCGCTCTTTTATGTATTTCATCCCTCTGAAATCATGAGCTTTTACAGGTTGTTCTATAAGCTCAGTAATAATGCCTTCACGCTCTAATCGTTTTAATAGTGTTACCGTCTCTTTTGCACTCCATGCTTGATTGGCATCAATACGTAGTGTAATATTTGAGAACGTTTGAGCAATTACTTTTATACGTTCATAGTCATTAGTAATCGACTCTCCTACTTTGATTTTTAAAATATTATAACCCAACTCTATGGCATTTTTACAATCTTTTAGCATTATATCAATAGTGTTTAGACTAATAGTAATATCAGTTTTAAAGGTTGTTTTCGAGCCACCCAAAAGCTTATACAGAGGCATTTTAAAGCTTTGGGCGCGTAAATCGTAAAGTGCCATTTCAATGGCTGATTTAATAGTAGAATTATGTACCATAGAGTTTTGTATAAGTGTGAGCAGAGTATTGAAATCTTCTATTTCTCTACCGATAATAAGTGGTTTGATATGTTCTATAGCACCTTGCATAGAGACTAACGTCTCCCCTGTAATTACAGGGGTTGAAGCTCCTTCTCCATAACCAATAAGTCCACTGTCCGTATGAATCATAAGAATCAAATCTTCTAAATGGGTAACCGTTCTAAGGGCTGTTTTAAACGGAGTTTTTAGAGGTGTTCTTAATATTTTACTCTCTATGCGTATAATTTTCATTATCTCTCTTTTGGTTTGAGTGACTTTTTAGCAATCTCTTCTAAAAAGGTAGTGGCATATGAACCTTTTGGTAGATAGAAATTAATGGTTAATCTCTTTTCAGTTTCATTGTATTGAAAGCTTAACTCTTCAGGAAAAATCCATGCATAGCGTCTGTCTCCTTTGAGTGCATAGAGTTCAGTATCATCAAAAGCCTCTTCCAAGTGACGTGCATCGGCTAAGGCTCGTTGTACTTTATACCCCACCAACAGACCCGTTGGACTGGATTTATGAGCAATAAAATCTTTTGAAGCCCGTTTAAAATCCTGCAAAGGGTAGCTTTTCCCATAAGGATAATTTTGCATGTCATCGCCAATAAAAAGTTTGAAAAATTGAGGTTGCTTTGCCAATACTTTAACCAATTCCATAGGGTATTCCAAAAGTTTAGAAGCGTCTTCTTCTGAATTTTTATCAATGGTTTTAGAGATAGAAACCCGTTCTGAAAGCCAAGAGTTATATAAAAAGCTTTGATATGCAGATACCAAAAGTTTCTCTTTTGCTCCTTTGAGTTTTTTTCCAGAATGAGCTATCTCTTTTCCTTGTTCATACGATTTTGAATCCTCTCCAAAACGTTGGTATCCATAGTAGTTTGGAATACCATGAACGACTAGCTCTTTAGCAACTTTTTCAATACTCTCTTTGGTCTTTTTATCTACTTTTTCTAAAACAATAGAGAACTTATTTCCTTTAAGTTGCCCTACTTTAATCGGATATTTACTGTAATATTTTTCAAGAATCTCTATTTTTTCTGTAGTTAAATTTTTGACAACATCTCTTTCGTACTGTTTAGGAATAGAGATGTACTGAATGGTTGTCGCATTTTTATCTTTGAGTCCAGCATAACCAATATCACGCTGTTCAAGTCGTGTAGCTTTCGCAATCACAGTAATAAGTTTAAAGGTACTCATATCGGTTTTTTTAATTTTTAATATAAGGTTAGAGCCTTTGTCTGCAAATTTAAAAAGAGGAATCTCCTCTACAAAGAATCGTTCAATAGTTTGAGCAAAGTTAAAATTGATTGGTTGGTGGTTGTATGCATAAGTTTTTTTCATAAAGGAAGTATAGCAGAAGTAGTTCAAAGTAGATGGGATTGCTTAAAGCTATTCCATTTTAATGCTTAACTTCTATTGTGACTTAATGAAAAAAACGGGTGTCTAAAAATAGCTTGAAAGTATGGTAATATAGGCGTTAAAAAGGGTTTATTTACAAATGGCTGTAAAAAATAGAGAAACTTGTCCAAATTCTAAATTTTCACTCTAATCCGACCAAAAACAACTTTTAGCTATAATTCCACCAATTATTTAACTAGGTATAAAAAATGGAATTTAAAGAGACACTACTATTACCAAAGACCAAATTTCCAATGCGTGGAAATTTACCAAACAATGAGCCTAAACGATACAAAGCATGGTACGATGCTGGTATGTATGAGCAGATGAAAGAGAAGCGTGAAGGGGCTGAGATGTTTACGCTTCATGATGGACCTCCTTATGCCAATGGCGATATTCATATTGGTCATGCTCTGAATAAAACACTTAAAGATATTATTTTAAAATATAACTATTTTCAGGGTAAATCGGTTCGTATGATTCCAGGTTGGGATTGTCATGGGCTTCCTATTGAGCAAAAAGTTGAAGAGAAGATGGGAAAAGCGAAAAAAGATACGCTTTCTACTTCTAAATTTAGAGAGATTTGTCGGTTGACTGCTGATAAAGCTTGGAAAGGTCAACGAGAAGGGTTTAAGCAGTTGGGTATTATGGCTGACTGGGAAAATCCCTATGTGACGATGGATTTTAAATTTGAAGCAAATATCTATAGAACTTTGTGTGAAGTTGCAAAAAAAGGGCTTTTGGTAGAGCGTCATAAACCTATTTTTTGGTCTTGGGCTGCAAGAACTGCGTTGGCTGATGCTGAGGTAGAGTATGAGGATAAAGAAGATTATACATTATATGTGAATTTTGAACTCTCTGATTTGGCAAAAGAGAAGCTTGGAATTGAGGGCGATGCAGGAATTGTTATCTGGACAACTACCCCTTGGACACTTCCTTCAAATACGGGGATTTCTTTGAATCCTGATGAGATGTATATTCTTGGAGAGCATGGACATATTGTGGCTGAAGCACGTTATGATGCAATGATTGCAGAGGGTGTTGTGGCAGGTCATTCAAGCCGAAAAATCTCTGCAACAGAGCTTGATGGGCTTTTGGCAATCAACCCTCTGAATGGACGAAGTTCAAAGATTGTTCTTGGAGACCATGTATTGATGGATGGTGGTACAGGGTGTGTGCATACAGCCCCTGGGCATGGAGAAGATGACTACAAAGTAGGGCTTAAAAATGGTCTTGAAGTGGTTATGCCTGTAGATGAGCGTGGCTGTTTTGATGAATCCGTAGTGGGTCTTAACTTACTTCCAAATGCCGAAGATTTTGTGGGAATGCACATTTTTAAAGCCAACGAGCCTATTTTAGAGCTTCTTGGAGATTCACTTTTAAAAGTTGGTAAATTTACTCACTCTTACCCACACTGTTGGAGAACTAAAAAACCACTTATCTATAGAGCAACAAATCAGTGGTTTATCTCGGTAGACGATAAGCCTGTAGGTTCAGATGATACACTTAGAGAGGCTTCTTTAAAAGCTCTTGATGAGGTTGCTTTTTATCCAAAAAGTTCAGCGAACCGATTAAAACCAATGGTTGAAGGTCGTCCTGATTGGTGTATTTCTCGTCAAAGAGATTGGGGTGTTCCTATTGCATTCTTTAGAGTAAAAGCTACTAAAGAAGTTCTGTTTGATGAGAATATTTTGAACTTTGTTGCTGATATTTTTGAAGAAAAAGGGACAGATGTTTGGTACGACATGGAGATTGCTGAACTTCTGCATCCTGATTGTAAATATGGAGCTGATGAGCTTGAAAAAGTAGGGCATATTTTAGATGTATGGTTTGATAGTGGTTCTACTTGGAATGCTGTGTTAGAGAGTGGAAATTATGATGCAGGAGAGTATCCAAGCTCATTGTATATTGAGGGAAGTGACCAACACAGAGGATGGTTTCAAACTTCACTGCTTTTAAGTTCGGCTATTCATCAACAATCGCCATATAAAACGCTTATTACTCATGGGTTTACGGTGGATGCTAAGGGCGAAAAGATGAGTAAATCTAAGGGGAATGTTATTGCTCCTGATAAGGTTATTAAAAAGTATGGTTCAGAGATTCTACGTCTTTGGGTTGCACTCTCTGATTATCAGTCCGATTTAAAAATCTCTGATGGAATCTTGCAACAGACAGCAGAGCAGTACAGAAAATTAAGAAATACCTTTAGATTCTTGATGGCAAATGTGGATGGTTTAGAGAAAATTGTAGAACCAAGTGAATATGGCGAACTTGACCGATGGATTTTGAGTCGTGCTAAAGAGGTATTTGCTTCTGTGAATAGTTCATTCCAAGAGTATGACTTTTTAAGAGGTTTTGCGACACTTAACAACTTTGTAACCAATGAACTAAGTGGTATCTACATGGATATTACCAAAGACAGACTCTATTGTGATGCTAAACATTCAGCTTCACGAGAGTCAACCCAATCGGCAATGGTGCTTATGTCAAAAGCGATGATGGCACTGGTGGCTCCTGTACTTACTTATACAATTGATGAGGTGTTAGATTACGCTCCAGCTATTGTAAAAGGCGACATGGAATCGGTATTTGACCTTGTTTATGAAGAGCTTCCAGATGTTGGTGTTGTGTTTGAAGATAAACTCTTAATCGAAGCAAGAGCTAAATTTTCGGAGTCGATTGATAAGCTTAAAAAAGAGAAGCTTATTAAATCTACTTTAGAGCTTGAAATTGTGGGCGATGCTTCTGGTTTTGAGATTAAAGATTCTAAAAACTTGGAAGATTGGTTTATTGTCTCTGCTCTTAGAAGCGAGTCTAGTAGTGAAGAGGTTGGAGCATTTGAGCTTGATGGAATGAAATTTACTGTTCATAAAGCTCAAAAAGCAAAATGTCCAAGATGTTGGAGATTTACTTCTGATTCCGAGGAAGAAGCGTGTGAACGTTGTGCCGAAGTTGTTGGCACACTAGAAGCATAGTGATGTTTGATTTGAGTCAGCCTATACCCAATGAAGTTATCATTGGGTCTATTATTTTTATTTTTGGACTTGTTGGAATGGGGCTTTTGGTGGTAAGATATTATAAAAAAAAGCGTTAACTTAAAAGCTTAGTTAATATAGATTTATACTCTTTTTCTATAGGGTGGGTTGAGGATATTTTTCCTCGTACCACAGCTTTTTTAGTTTTTGAATCGTACATGGTTGCAAGATGATTTTTCTCAACCATGTAGTAGTAGCCTCGGTCTGTTTTGAAATACCATGAACCATCATTATAGAGGTTGTTACTGTCTCCTGCTGTAATTCTAATAAACTCTTCATTTGCTATATTGCAAAGTTCTTTAATGATTTTTGTATGTCGATTTTCGGTTCCAACCGAAGTAATATGCTCATTTAGTGTAAGGTTTAGATTACTCTCTTCGATAATAAATAGTTGTGGATGTTGAGTAATCCATTTACTGTTTAGTTCAGAAAGACTCTCTTTTTCTTGAAATTCAGCAAATAGTGTTTTAAAGAGAGCAAAAGATTGCAGTGTTTCATAATCTATTTGAATGGCATGAATGAGCAACTCTAAATGATTTTTTGCACCGATACTTTTTAAACCCTCTTTTATATAATAAAGGGTTTTTGGACGAGTTTCAATATGTTCTATAAAGTTTGAAAACCCTCCGTATTTAATATGTGAGAGATAGTAGTCTACATAGTAACTTTTTAATGCTTCTTCGCAAATTTCACTATCTGGAACATTATTTTGAAAAAGCTTTGTAAGGTATTGAATATTAGAATCAATAATTTTATAAGGGTCTTGAGTGTCAAAACTCTCTTTAGAGATAATTATTTTTTGTGAAAAATTAGGAGTAGTAAGCATTATTGAAACCTTCTATGTCTTATAAGATTAATTTAATTTTCCTATTCTAGCATGAGAAATCTAAAAAACTCTTATAAAAAATAAAATTTTTATTAAAATAAAAAATTATCAAATAGATGAAAATTAAATATAATATATTATGTTTTTGAACAACTCTCTATTTAAAGTATATCGTGAAGTTTATTTGCTTCAGCCATCCACATATGAAGTTTCTCCCACTCCTCTTTTTCTATAAGTTCTTGGCAAATTCTCATCTCTTTATTAAATATCTTTATAGACTCCAATAGATTCTCTTTATTTTGTCTAAAAATATCTTCCCACATACTTGGAGAACTCTTTGCAATACGGCTCATACTTTTAAATCCACCACCTGCTAGGGCAATAATACTTTCAGGGTTTTCCTGTTTCATAACAGAGTTGGCAAGGGCATAACTAACAGCGTGGGGCATATGAGAGATAAAAGCAGCATGTCTATCATGCTCTTTTGCACCCATGAAAACAACTTTTGCATGAATGTCCGAAAAAATTTCTAAAGCAATTTTATGTTGTCTTTCCGCACTTTTTTCTTTGTTACAAACAACCATTACTTTATTGTCATAAAGTCCTTCTGTAGCTGCTGTTGGACCAAATTTTTCTGTTCCTGTCATTGGGTGTGCTGTGACAAAATTTGGACGTATTTTTTGTGGAATGGCATCGTCTATTTTCTCTTTACTTGAACC
The DNA here is from genome assembly GCA_964409295.1 of uncultured Sulfurovum sp. GTDB lineage: Bacteria > Campylobacterota > Campylobacteria > Campylobacterales > Sulfurovaceae > UBA1140. The sequence continues at coordinate 731 of CAYPCV010000198.1, read as the reverse complement.
AAAATCAATAATTGTACACTGTTTAGGTACATCTTGTAGGTTTTGAGTGGTATTAATAATAGCATCAACAGGTATTGTCAATACAATAACATCACAGGTTTTAATTTCAGCAAAATCATGAGCAAGTCTGTCTACCAATTTTAGTTTTAGTGCATCCTCTTGATGCTTTTTATTATGGTCATATCCAATGATGTTATACTTCTTTGGAATTTTTTTAAGTGCTAGACCTAAAGAACCTCCCATTAGTCCAAGACCGACAATTCCTATATTCATCTCTATTCCTTTATTTCGGAGACATCGCCATTTATGGCGGTGAGGAGAAATAATCAGTTTTACTGAAAATTAATCCCTATTGACATTCTATCATAATTTGTATATAATTATTATATGAAAACTATAATACTAACTCAAAAGAACCAATTAAAACTCAGTTCTAAAAAACTTGAAATTGTTAAACAGTTATCTTACTACTCTAAAAAAGAATTTGAACCCATATCTGTTGATAAAAATAATTACTTATCAATTGATATGGGTTTAGATAATTTTACAACTTGTTTCAATTCTAATGATGGGTCGTCATTCATAATTGATGGACGATATATCAAAAGCATCAACCGTCATTACAATAAACAAAAAGCATATTATCAATCCATTCTAGATAGACAAAACATCAAAGTCTCTAAAAAGATGTTAAACCTTTCTCGCAAGAGATACAATAAAATTAACAACTA
>CAYPCV010000197.1:0-10433 GCA_964409295.1 uncultured Sulfurovum sp. | reverse complement strand
AGGAGCTTCTCTTTTGATTGAACCTATACAGATTGTTGTATTTAAATTTAGCAAAGCTCTACCTATGAACATAATCGACCGAATTGAACCTATACAGATTGTTGTATTTAAATCTCTCTATACCTGTCAGCTCCACAGAGGGTGGTTGAATTGAACCTATACAGATTGTTGTATTTAAATGAGTCGGTAAACTAGCTGTTAGGAGCTTCTCTTTTGATTGAACCTATACAGATTGTTGTATTTAAATACCTATTTATTCTAAAATTTAAAAAAGAAATATAATAAAAATCTCATCTTTTACAACTTATGATATAATTTAAAAAAAAATTAAGAAAGTGTCGCTATATATGGAAAAAAAATTACAATTTTATCTTAAAAATCTTATCCACAATGGGGGGAGTGATTTACATCTGAAATCAGGTTCAATTATTCGTTTACGGGTTAATGGGGATTTGTTGAAGTTGGGAGATAAGCGAATTACTCATGAAGAGTTAGATGCTATTGCAAAAGCTATCTTAAGTGCTGAACAGTATGAATCATTAACGGAAACCAAAGAACTAGATGCGACGTATATTTTAGATGAAGACAATCGTTTCCGTTTGAACTTTTTTTATCAAATGGATGGACTCTCAGCTGTTCTTCGGATTATTCCTGTAAAAATTTTAACTTTAGAAGAGTTAAAACTTCCCTCTGTTATTACTGAACTCTCTAATTTACATAGAGGATTGATTTTGGTTACAGGTGTAACAGGAAGTGGAAAATCGACTACGTTGGCTGCGATGCTGAATCATATTAACTCTACACGAAAAAAACATATTATTACGGTTGAAGACCCTATTGAATTTGTTCATTCTGATAAACAATCTTTGGTTTCACAAAGAGGGGTAGGGCAAGACACACTCTCATTTAAAAATGCATTAAAGGGGGCTTTGCGTGAAGACCCAGATATTATTTTGATAGGAGAGATGCGTGATTTAGAGACGATTGAAATTGCTCTGCATGCTGCTAATACAGGTCACTTAGTTTTTTCTACATTGCATACATTGGATGCAAAAGAGACGATTAATAGGGTTATTGGAATGTTTCCAACAGAGGAGCAAAATCGTATTCGTATGACCTTAGCTTCGGTTTTAGAGGGGGTTGTTTCTCAACGATTGGTTAAAACTATTGATGGAAAACGAGCTGCTGCAATAGAAGTGATGAAGTTAACACCAAGAATCTCTGAATTGATAGAGCAAAATCGTGATTATGAAATTTTAGATACGATAGAAGAGGGAAAAGAGATTTATGGTTCACAATCTTTTGACCAAGCACTTTTAGAGTTGTATCGTGCAGAGAAGATTACAGAAGAGGTTGTTTATGAACATGCAACGAATCCTTCTGATATGAAACTTAAACTTCAAGGTATTGGTAGCGATAATAAAGAAGAAAATCCTGATACAAATAAGATGTTAGATATTTTTGATTTAAAAGTAGAAGAGGAGACTACAGAAGAGTAGAGCTTTACATTTTTAACTATTTATAATATAATTAAACAATTACTATTAAAAGGTTTTAATTATGAATGCTATAAACATAAGCATCGGAGGGGTAATTGTTTCAATATTCTATATTTTTTTATGTATCTCATTGAATGCTGAACACTATTATAAAGAGTTAAGAGTAGGTCATAATGTAAAAGATATACCAACGCCTGCTATTAAAACAACTAAACCAACAGTTGTGCTTCGAGATAGAAATTCAAATAATACAACTCAAATCAAAGAAGAGAATATATCACTTAACAGAATAGAAGTACTTAAAGCTGTTGAAAAACCATTAAGTGAAACATCTACTATTTATCTTCTTTCTGACAATAATGTTTCTGAACAGAATAGTTCCAAGAGTAATTGCTCTTCTTCTAAGATGGTATTGGATACGATTCAAGATAAAATATCGACGCTTTTACACGAGAAACAAATTACTTTTAAAAAGAACAGTGGAAAGCTTAGTAAAGAGGGAAAAGAGGTTCTTCGTCAACTTGTGATTTTACTCTCTGAGCAAAAAAAATTTACGATTGAGGTTCAAGGGCATACGGATGCAGGAGGTAAGGCAAAGATTAATCAATGGATTAGTCAAATGCGTGCGAATAGGGTTAAAAAATATTTACTTGAACAGGGTATCTCTTCTAAAAATATTACGGCAAAAGGGTTTGGAGAGAGTCAATTACTTTTTAGTGATAAACCATATAGTCAAAAAAATAGACGGGTTGAGATTTATATAAAAAGGAGAGAAAATGTTAGAGTTAATGATTAAAATGTTTCTATGTTTATTAGGGGCTTTAGTTTTAGGTTTTATTATTGGTTGGTTACTTTCTAAAAGTTTAACGAGCAAAAAATATCTTAAAAAGATAAATAAACTTGCAAATAATCTATTAACAAGTGAGGATGCTGTTCAGAAGCTCAAAGAGATTAATTTGAACAGAGAAGCAGATTTGAAAACAATGATGAGCAAAAATAAAAAGAATGAGTCCGAGTTAGAGATGAAAGCTCAAAGTATGTGGAGACTTCAGCGAAAATTAACTGCTTCAGAGCAGTCGTTAAAAGAAAATCTTAATGCAAAAGAGTACAATCAGTCACTTCTTCAAAAAAATATTGAGCTAGAGAGGCTCTTGGAGCAGAAGATAAAAGAGATGAGTGGATTTGAGGGAGTTTTGATAAAAGCTGAAACAATGATTGAAGAGAGAGATAAAAAAATTGCTCTTTTAGAGAATGGGCATCAAGGAGAGAATTTAGAAGAAGAACTTGAGGAGCTTGTAATGACCAAAGACCAATTTTCTTATATAGAAGCTCAACTTTCAGAGTACCAAAAAGAGATTAGTGAACTACAGAAAATAAATAAAAGATTAGAAGAGAAGTATGGTGTTAAACAGCCATTAGAAAAAGAGATTGAGAAGAAAGAGGAGCATAGCGAATTGGATGATTCTACCATTGTTAAGCTTTTTGGAGATACCTATAAGAAAATCATTAAGTCTTAATGAGAAGTGGGTATAATTCGCCCCTAATTTTAATTATTAAGGACAAACATGTTAGAAGGTATTACTAGAGAGAGTATCGGAACAGGTTCTGCAAAGAAACTAAGAAGAGATGGTTATCTAACAGCTAACATCTATGCTAATGGTGTAGAGAACATTCAAGCTGCATTTAAAAGAGGTGATTTTACAAAAGCTGTAAGAGCAAAAGAATCATTAGCACTTGATTTAACAGTAGATGGTAAAGAGTTAAAAGTAGTTATTCAAGAGTATCAACTACACCCAGTTCACGGAGACGTTATGCATGTAGACTTAAGAGTGGCAGTACCAGGTCAGGTAACAAATTACCTTGTTCCTGTACAAACAACAGGTACAGCAAAAGGTTTAAAGAACAAAGGTGTATTGATGATTCAAAAGAAAAGAATGAAAGTAAGAGGGGCTATTGAAAATATTCCTACAAACTTTACGATTGATGTAACTGCACTTGACAGAGATGACTCTATTCTTGTAAGAGATATGGATGCACCAGAAAATTGTAGACTAATGGACAGAGCAGATGTTGCTGTTGTTGGTGTAATCAAAGCTAAATAATTATGTTGTTAATTGTAGGACTGGGTAATCCTGGAACACAATACGAAAATACACGACATAATATCGGTTTCAAAGTCATTGACAAACTTGTTGATGACTTTGGGGCAAGAGATGTCTCTAAAAGCTCTTTTCAGGGCAAACTTTTTAAAACTTCCAATATTTTATTTCTAAAACCTACTACCTTTATGAATTTATCAGGTCACTCTGTACAAGTTGTCAAAAACTTTTATAAAATTGAACTAGAAGATATTGTTGTGATTCATGATGATATAGATTTACCTTTTTCTGCACTCCGTTTTAAAAATGGTGGTGGACATGGGGGGCATAATGGTTTACGTTCTATCGACGCTATGATTGGTAAAGAGTACAATCGTGTGAGAATGGGTGTCGGTAAACCAGAGCATAAATCACAAGTGGCAGATTATGTTTTGCATGATTTTTCAGAAGAAGAAGAGAGGGTCTTGACTGCTTGGATTGCATATACAGCTACAGCGATAAAAGAGTTACCCTCAAAAACACTTAATGAAGTAAAATCACGTTATTCTCTTAAATCATTTGAGGGCTAAGTAGATGTTTTTTAGGTATGTGGCGTATCATTATCTAAAAAATATGTTTATTATTCTAATGGGCTTAACAGGACTTTTTACTGGTCTTGATTTCTTAATGAATGCCTCCTCTTTAGACTCCTCTAATATAAAAATTCTTTATGCCTTCTCTAAATGGCAAGAGTCTTTAAATCTTCTCTATCCTTTAGCTATTATTCTAGGTGCGATATGGACAAAGATGGCATTTATTAAGCAAAATAAAGTTGCTTCTTTTTACGCATTGGGCTTAACCCGTAAAGAGTTTTTTAAGCCTTTTTTGATTGTTGGTATGTTTTTTTATTTTCTCTTTGTTGGCTTGAATTTTAGCTCTTTTGCAACAGCAAATGATACAGCAAAAAGGGTTAAAAAAAATCAATATACAATTAGTAAAACGGAAGATTTATTTTTTAAATATAACGATAGTTTTGTCTATATAGGTACACTTTTACCTGAAGAGCATAAATTAGAGAATTTAACTATTTTTAAAATGAAAAATAATAAGGTTATTGAGACTTTAACGGCGAAAGAGGCTCTTTTTAATGTTAATGAGTGGGTTGCATCAGATGTAATTAAAAAATCAAAAATTATTCAGAAAAAAAATCAATATTTAAAGGTAGAGCATTTAGACTTTTTACATACATTAAAAGGCTATGAACCAAAAATTTTAAAATCTATTTATGATGGTAAAGAGTTAACTCTTTATGAAAGTATTATGGCAAAGGTACTACTTGAAAATCAAGATTTATCAACAGAAGCATTAAGGGCTGATATTTATAGTAAAATTATTACACCTCTTTTCTCTATTGCTCTAATAATGATTTTAATTTTTCGTTTTCCTTTTTATGCACGATATATGAATATGGCAACGAGTACAACACAAGCACTTGGTGGAACACTATTTGTTTGGGGGATTTTATTTGCTTTGCAAGGGGTTGGTGCAAATGGAACAATAAGCCCTGAATTGGCAATTATCTTACCTGTGGCACTATTGTGGGCATATGCTATCTATACCTTGGTAAAATCTGGTAGTAAAATTTAAAGAAGTGACTTTTAATTAGGGTGTTGGTCAGCTAATGCTGACCGAGGAGAAATGAATTATATTTTGCTTTCTCCTGCAAAAGGCATTAAAGCACTTGCCCATGTCAATCCACCACCAAAGGTATCAAGAAGCATTAATTCTCCTTTTTTCAAGCGACCAGACTCATAAATATCATTAATTGCCATAGGAATAGAAGCTGCAGAAGTATTTCCATATTTTCCAACAGTTACGACTACTTGCTCCTCTTTCATTTTTAAAGAGTCTCCTACAGCTTTAATGATTCTATAGTTGGCTTGATGAGGGATAAAGTGGGGAATATCTTCTGACTTAATCTCATTTTTTGTTAAGATGTCTTTAACGTCTTTTGTTAATGTTTTTACTGCCAGTTTAAAGGTCTCATTTCCTTTCATCTGTACAAAGTTAAGTCCTTGCTCAATAACTTGTTGAGAGACAGGATAAACACACCCTGGAGCAGGGGTTACAAGAAAGTCAGAGTAGGAACCATCAGCAGATGCATGCACATCAATAAAGGCTTCATCTCTATTTTTTGTAGCAGAGATAACGGCTGCACCAGCACCATCCCCAAAAAGAATACAGGTGCTTCTATCTGTATAGTCTACAATAGAAGAGAACTTTTCAGCACCAATAATAAGAACATGCTTTTTCATACCTGATTCTATAAATGCTTTGGCAACAGAAAGAGCATAGACAAAACCTGAACAGGCTGCTGATATGTCAAATGCTTGAACATTTTTAATCCCAAGCTTATCCGAGATAATACATGCTGTAGCAGGCATATTGAAGTAGTCAGGAGTAACAGTTGCACAGACAACTAAGTCAATATCAGAAGTTTCTAATCCTGCACGTTCAATGGCAATTTTTGAAGCTTTTGTTGCCATGTCACTTGTGTATTCATCTCTTTGGGCAATACGACGTTCGGAGATTCCTGTGCGTTTTAAAATCCATTCATCACTGGTGTCAACCATTTTTTCTAGGTCAGCATTACTTAATACTTTAGAAGGAACATAAGCTCCAATGGAATGAAATTTTGCGTACATTATTTACCTTATGCGTTGTTTTTTTTAAGTAACTCTTCTATGGCTTGGTTTACCTTAGAGTCGTTATAGTTTATAGCTTGAAAAATAGCATTTTTAATTGCTTTAGCGTTACTCTTGCCATGCGATATAATAGCACAACCTTTTACACCAAGTAAAGGGGCTCCACCATATTCTGCATAGTCTACTTTTTCTTTGAGCTTTTTAAAGACTTTCTTTTTCATCATAAACGCTCCTATTTTAGCAGGAATTGATTTACGAATTTGAGTTTTCATTAAATCGAAAACTGTTGATACTACACCTTCGCTGGCTTTTAGAACGATGTTACCTGTATATCCATCACAAACAACCACATCTACAGAGCCATTAAAAATATCTGAACCTTCAACGTTTCCTTTAAATCCTGGAACGTCATGCATGAGTTTAAATGCCTCTTTTGTTAGAGCATTTCCTTTGCTGTCCTCTTCTCCATTTGAGAGTAGTCCAACACGAGGATGGCTTAGACCCAAAAGCTTTTGAGCATACACTTCGCCCATAATCGCAAACTCATAAAGGTTTTTAGCCGTACAATCTGTTACTGCTCCAACATCCAAAAGAAGTGTTTTTGCAGAGAGTGATTTGTTTGGCATAATCGTTGCTAGTGCAGGTTTAGAGATATGAGGTAGTCTGCCTATTCGTAAGGTAGCCAATGTCATGGTTGCACCAGAGTGTCCTGCTGAAACAACACCATCGGCTTTTCCCTCACGAACCAATTCAACGGCTTTAAAAATAGAAGACTCTTTTCTTTTAAGTGCTTGTGTTGCTTTATCAGACATAGAAATGACATCAGAGGACTCTACAATCTCTACTTTATCAAGGTAATATTGGGGAAGAAATGAAATAATTTGTTCTCTATCTCCTACAAGAATAGGAAGGAATTGTTTTTCGTCAAGTGCTTGAATTACACCGTCTATAATAGGCTCGGGACCAAAGTCCCCACCCATTGCATCAATAGCAATTCTAATCATCAGAACTACTTAATTACGCTTTTGCTGTGTTGTATTCGCCAGTAGTCATATTCATATGGTGTGGCATTCTCCATGTACCATCTGCATCTTTTACAGGTCTTGGTAATGTTAATTTATAGTGAGTTCTTCTTTTCGCTGCTCTTGTTTTCGAGGTACGTCTTTTAGGTACTGCCATTTTTAATCCTTAGTTTTAAAATTCTTTTTCGAATTCTTCTTCATCATTTTCACATTTTTTACAATAGTGATATTCATTCTGAATAGAAGCTATTTCACTTTGAACAATAAATTCAAGGTCAACTACTCCATCAAGAAATTCGATTATATCTAAATCATCTTTAGTCTCTATAACTTCGTCACTTAAAGTTAAATTAAGAGGGGATTTCATATCGTATTGATACGCATCGCCACATCTATCACAGAGGAGTTCTACTTGACCGTCAAGGTTTCCTTCTAGTCGAAGTCGATGATAACCACTTTTTGCCAAAGTCCCTTCTAATGAAACACCATCAACGGTTAACTCAAAAGGTTTTGCACTTTGACCAATTTTATCATAAACTATTTTCATAGCTTATAATCCTTATACAATCTCTCTTTGTGCAAAGAAGAAGTTAATTTCATTAACTGCATTCTCTACAGAATCAGAACCGTGAACAGCATTAGCATCAATACTCTCTGCAAAGTCAGCTCTGATTGTACCAGCATCAGCTTCTGCAGGGTTTGTAGCACCCATTAGGTCTCTGTTGGTTTGCATTGCATTTTCGCCTTCAAGTACGGTTACAACAACTGGACCAGAAATCATAAACTCTACAAGGTCTTTAAAGAAAGGACGCTCAGCGTGAATAGCATAAAATGCTTCTGCATCAGCTTGAGATAATTGAATCTTTTTAGTCGCTGCGATTTTAAGATTTGCTGCTTCAAATCTAGCAAGAATTTGTCCTACTACATTTTTAGCTACTGCATCTGGTTTGATAATTGATAATGTTTGTTCCACGATTTTGCTCCATAAACTTAGTGATTTTATTACAAAAGTCACTACTAAAGTATTTTGAGCTGAAATTATATCAGAAAAGTATTAAAATAAAGAAGTTTAGAAAAATAAAAATTAGGGAAAAAAAGAGAAGGTTACAAAGTATGAATAAATCCATACTTTGTAAAGAGGAGAGATTAGTCTTGAACGACATCTTCTCCAGCTGCACCTCTATTTGGAGAAAGAGTTAAACCATCTTTTGGCTCATCCCAAACAATACACTCTTCAGTTGGACATGCTTCAGCACACGCTGGAACATCAAAGTGATCTACACACTCAACACATTTGTCTTCGTATACAAAGTAAATCTCTTCTCCCGTTGGGTTATCATCTTCATCTACGATTGCTTCTGTAGGACATTCGTCGATACAAGCCGCACAGTTAATACATGTGTCTAAAATTTTTACTGCCATTGTAATTCCTTAATTTAAAGTTTCCAAACTATAGCAAAAGTAGATTAATAATTTCTTTAATCAATACTTTTTAGTAGTCTATTTTGCTACAAATAGTAGCAAGTGAGCATCTTTTCTTTAATAATAAAATGATAATCATTACAAGAATCAAAAAAAGGAAAAAATTATATTTTTAAATACTCTTTTATCTCTTTTACTCGATTTGTCTCTTCCCATGTAAACTGCATATCTTCACGACCAAAATGACCATAAACTGCTGTTTTTTTATAAATAGGACGTAAGAGATTAAGCTCTTTAATAATTCCAGCAGGTGTCAAATCAAATAGTGCTTCAACACAGGCTTCTATTTTAGACTCTTCTATACTACTTGTTCCATGAGTATCAATCATAATGGAGACAGGTTGCACCACACCAATCGCATATGCTATCTGAATGGTTACCCTATCAGCAACGTTTGAGGCTACTAAGTTTTTGGCGATATATCGAGCAGCATAGGCTGCTGAACGGTCTACTTTTGTTGGGTCTTTTCCTGAAAATGCTCCACCTCCATGAGGACAAGAGCCTCCATATGTATCAACAATAATTTTTCGTCCTGTCAATCCTGCATCACCTTGTGGCCCACCAATAACAAAACGACCTGTTGGATTAATATGATAGGTTATTGAGTCGTTTAAAAGCTCTTTAGGAATAACTTCTTCTAAAACTTCTGTCATAACTGCATGATGAAGGGTTTTTTGTGTAATGTTATCATCATGTTGTGTAGATACAACAATGGTATCAATCGCTATGGGTTTTCCATCTCTATACTTTACGCTTACTTGGGCTTTTCCATCAGGTCTCAAAAAAGGAATGGTTCCATTTTTTCGTACCTCTGCCAGTTTTGCTGTAATTTTATGAGCCAATAGAATTGGCAAAGGCATTAGTTCAGGTGTCTCATTACAGGCATAACCAAACATTAAGCCTTGGTCTCCTGCACCTAACTCTCCTGACTCTTTATCAACCCCTTGATTGATGTCTGAACTCTGCTCTCCAATTCCATTAAGTACCCCTGCTGAACGATAATCAAATCCAAAAGCAGAGTTTGTGTAACCAATTTCACGGATAACTTCCCGAGCTATCTCCTGCATGGGTGCATAAATCTCTGTTTTAAGCTCTCCTGCAATAATACAAAATCCATTACTAACCAAGGTTTCACATGCCACTCGTGCATGGGGGTCTTGTGCAATGATGTAATCTAAAATTGCGTCAGAGATTTGGTCTGCCATCTTATCAGGATGACCCTCGGTTACTGATTCACTGGTAAAGATGTACTCTTTTGCCATTTTTTTTCCTTTTCTTATCTTTGTGTTTTAAATTTTTGGGGAGTGTTTATCTGTTATGGAGCTTAAGAAAAAAGGTCTCTTTTTATGACCTTTTTTAATTATTTTTCTATTTTCTTCGCTAATTGCCTCGGTAAAAGTCCTAAAGACTCTTCGACCAATTTTGTATTTCCATGGGTTATAAAATCATCTTCATACTCAAAGGTTGTTAGCTCAATATCGTAAACTCTCTCTTCACTCAAAAACTCTAACAATGCAGAGCCGACACCACCCATTTTGACTGAGTCTGAGAATACGTACCACTTTTTATGAGTTTTTGCTAGTTCTAAAAGAGCACTCTTATCTAAAGGTTTTACAAAACGTAAATCCAAAATAGTAGGAGTGGCTT
>CAYPCV010000196.1:0-5618 GCA_964409295.1 uncultured Sulfurovum sp. | reverse complement strand
GAAAAGCTCTTAGCGTTCGAGAGTGCCATAGAGTAGTTTATGGTGTTTTCTGTTCCACTAATAGAAGCGATGGAGTTGATAAGAGGCTCTTCTTTAAATAGCGTAAAGTTATTGTCAGATATAAGAATATTTTTCACTAATGGTGGGTAGCCATGACCTTTGATTTCGAGTTCAAAAGGGATGGCTTGGTAGGCTTTGGTATGATGTGTTTGGAACTGATATTGTAGTTTAAAATCCCCAACCAGTTCTGTTCCCTTGGGTAGAGCTTTTACCTCTAGTGTAACAGGGGCTAGAGAAATATCACTGTCTACTGTTACCAAACCCTTTACATTGTCACGGTCTCCAGAGTAGCTGTACGAGATACTCTCATCGGTTGTTGCTCGTTTTTGAAGTTTAAAGTTAAGGTTTATTTTTCCTGCTTTTAAAGGGTAGATGAGGTAGCTATATTGTCGATAGGCAAAGTGATGTTTTCCCTGTTCTTGTATGGCAACACGTTGAAAATGGTAGTTTGGACTCTTCTTTAAATCGAAGTTAAAAAATAGCACTTTATTATGCTTGGTCTGTTTGATTTCTAGCTTTAAGAGTACGGCTTCTTTGACATAGGGCTGTTTGTTATCTACTGTAAAATTATGAGCAAAATCTTCTGACCATGCGAGTGTGGAGTAAAAAAGAAGAAGTAGCAGACTACCAAGGCTTGGTTTCATAGATGTATCCTTTGTTGATTAACTCATAGACTTTTGAGCTTAGGGGCTGTTGTTGCTCCTCTTGTTTTGAGTCTAAAATAAGCTGTTTTTTTTCCTCTTTTTTTGTTGATTTCTTTTGTGATTCTGTTCCTGAAGTCGAAGAACCCGAGGCAGAAGAGGGTTTGTTTTCACTATTTTTATCTGAATCTTCTTGATTCTCACTTTTACTGCTTTGGCTACTTTGTGATTTTGGGTTGGCGATGCCTAGATTCGTCTTTTTTTTGTTCTCTTTAAACATAATAAGTTCAAGGTTATATTGGCTCTGCTTGTCGTCTCCTAATTGCAGTGCTTTCGTATAGTAGGCTTTTGCTTTGCTGTACTCTTGCAGTTTGGCATAGGCATTGGCAATATTATAATATAGGCTCTGTTTTGTTTTGATAGAAGTAGAACGAATAGATTTATAGAGCTTGATAGCTGTTTTATACTCTTGCAGTTGGTAGTTGCTGTTGGCTAAAATAGTAACGCTTTCTAATGAGGGGTTCTCTATCTGTTTTAGATGCATTTGAGACTTTTTATACTCTTTGGCTTGATAGTCATTGTAGGCTTGACTCAGATGATAGCCGTCTAATATAGAGGCGTGAGCCGAGACACCAAAGAGAGCCAATAAAATAAAAAGGTATTTAATAAATTTTGTATGAACAATAAAAAAGAGAAGAAGGGCTAAAAAAAGAGGAAATTGATAGAACTCTTGGTAGCTATGTTGCCATTTTTTGAGTTGCTCTTTTTTGACGATATTCAGAGTGCTTTCCAACGCTTTGGCTGTTGCTTCTGGGCTAGATGAGGCTTGGTTGTAGTTGTTTGTTAGCTCTTTTAGCATTGGATTAATAGCCGAGATAACCAAATGACCCTCTTTGTCTTTGAGCAGTCTTCCTTCTGTTGTTTTGATGCTTGTTCCTTGAACCGTTCCAAGGGCTAAAACAGTTAAGTTGATTTGAGCTTTGTTGAGTTGCTCTTTTAGCTCTGTACTACTGGACTCTTCTCCACCATCCGAGATAAGCAAAAGGTTTTTATGAGGAGTCTTTAACGTGGCTACTTTGGCAAAAAGATTTTTTAGGGATGTTCCCTTGGTTAAAATATAGTTGGGGTTGAGCGTTTTGAGGGCAACCATAATCAGCTGATAATCCGTTGTTGGTGGCGAGAGTAAAAGAGGATTCTGTGTAAATGCTATAAGGGTAACGGTTGTTTTTGGGTTATTCTTTAAAAATATTTCAATAGTCTCTTTGGCAAAATCATAACGATTTGGCTGTATGTCTGTAGCCCTCATAGAGTAGGAGACATCAAGAGCGATAATAATATTTTTGGATTCAATGATGTTCTCTTTTAAGCCATTTTCTATAACAGGTCTGGAGAGAGCCAAAAGAATGAGTGTTAGAACCACTAGATGGCTATAAATCATAATGCTGTTCTCTTTTTTAGAGAAGAGAAAAAATAGAGGGATAAGAAGCCATAAAAAGCTAGGATATAAAAAACTCATGAGTTCTCTCTTTGTTGATAGAGTACCCAAAGAAGTAACAGAGTAAACACGATAAGCAGAGGAAAGCTAATAAGCAATTTTTGGTTTAAATAGTTTTCACTGCGTATAGGACTGGGTTCTAGCTCGTCGATTTGGATATAGATTTTTTTAAGTTCATCGGTAGAAGATGCTGAAAAATTTTTGGCGTTTGTCTCTTTTGCGATAGTTTGTAGCAGAGCAAGGTCATAATCACTCTTTTTTCCAACTCCTATGGTATAAATTTTGATGCCCAATGCTTTTGCTTTTTCTACAGCATGTTGGGGCGAATGTTGCCCTGCATTATGATACCCATCACTAAGCAATACTATTACCTTCTCTTTTGCTTCTCCAAAGCTTAGAGTATGAATCGACTGCATAATTGCGTCGCCTATGGCTGTGGATTCTCCTGCAATGGCAACGGTAGTCATCTGTAATAGGTAGTTTAATGCTTCTAAATCATAGGTCAAAGGCGATGCTGTGTATGCGAATGTTCCAAAAATGACCAAACCCATATTGTCGTCGTGGCGATTTTTTATAAAATCTTCAGAGAGCATTAACGTAGTTTCATATTTTGTTTTAAATCTCTCTTGCTTATCAAACCCACTCTGTGCCATTGAACCACTGGCATCAAGAGCCAAGATGAGGTCGCGTCCTTTTTTATTTAGATTACTAGAACTGCTATAAATGATTGGTTTTGCCAAGGCTAGGGTCATTAGGCTAAAAAGTAACACTTTTAACCACGGTTCAAATGAGAAGAGAGGAGTCTCTTTTGAAATCCACTCTAATTTTGGAAAATAGAACTGTTTGTTGTAGCGTTTACACCAAAAAAAACAGGGGATGAAGAGTAACAGTGATAAAATAGAGGTCATTTCAAAAGTAAAATTCATTGACCCATTGTAACGCTTTTTAAGATTTTTTTCAAATAATATTGTATACTTTTAATAATATTATTAAATATTAATTTATATGATTTTAGGAGCTAACAAAAATGATAAGATTAAGTACAATTGCCCTTATGGCAACAATGCTAACAACGGCATCTATGGCAGAAGCCGATATTAAACTTGGTGGACAAGGTGTTCTCTATTATCAAACTAATGATTTAGGAGAGACAGACCTTTTTTCTCAAGAGAACTCATCAGCAAATGCAGGTTTAGAACTTAGTTTAAAAGCAGATGCAGGAAATGGTTTTAATCTGGAGTATCAAGAGACATTTTTAGGAACGTTAGGGCTTGAAAATCGTATTGTATCTGGAACACGACAAAATGCACATAAGGATGATTTAAATTCTCATGCAATGACTAGATTTTATGTAAGTAAAAAGATTGAAAATACTTTGATTAAATTGGGACGACAAGAGTTACCAAAATCTCTCTCTCCTCTTGCTTTTTCTGAGAGTTGGAATGTCTTTAAAAATAGTTTTGATGCTGTTGTTGTTGTAAATAAAGATATTATTGATACCACGATTGTTGGTGCATATGTATCAGGGGCAAATCATCATAATAATTTAAGTACCTTTGATGATTTAGCAGGAAACTCTATAGCGTTGGGTGCAGGAGCAGGAACAGTAGATTCAGGAGCGTATATGTTAACGGTACAGAATGAATCGTTTAAAAATGTACCCATTACAGCCAGTTATTATGCACTGCAAGATATTGCAGGACTAGAGAGTGGAAATGCTTTGTGGTTGGATTTTAAATCAAATCAAGCTCCTATTAAATTTGCTTTGCAAGCAGGTCAAATAGACCCTGCTAATGATTTGGATAAAACAACAGCATTTGGAGTAAAGGCTTCTGGACGAGTTGAAAATATAGGGCTTTCCTTGGCATACAGTTCGGTAAATGATGGAGATGTTTCTATTCAAAATGTAGGGACAGGGGTTAAGACACCACTCTATACACAGATGATTGGAAATCAAGATTTTATATCACGAGATGCAGATGCTGTTGTTCTGAAAGCTGTTGCTAAATTGCCTGTAGGAAAAGTGATTGCTCAATATAACATGACTACGGATAACTCTGATGCAAAAAATGATTATAATGAGTTTGATTTGATTTATAAGTTTAAAGCGTTTGATACCAAAATGTTCTTGGCATATATTGGTCAATCAACCGATAAAAAAACGTTTGCAGGAGGAACAGAAGATTCTGCAAATACAGTTCGTTTTTGGTCGAGATATAATTTCTAAAATTTATAGTTATAGGGTGTAGTTCAAAACTACGCCCTATAATATTTATAGATATTTACTCTTCTATTACTCTTTTGTTTGTCTCTTGAACAGGTCTATTATTTGGGTGTCCAAACAGTGCTGTAAATTGAGAAGCTTGTGCTTTAGATACCGTAAGTGGAGTTTTATAAACTTGCCATTTTACATTTTCACTACATGGTGGTGTTGTTAATGAACCTGTAAATTTATAATAATCTTTATTTTCTGGCATTAATGATTTTACTTCATCACTTGTTAACCCACATTTTGCCTCTGTTCCTCTCTTTAGTGTTGGAAGCTTTTTCCAAATTTTGGCCAATGTTGCATTTTCTGCACCCTCTTTAAACATTACTGCAATAACAGCTAATTTTCCATCATCTGTAGCGTGAACAAAGTGTGCTTCTAGTGGAAATGATTTACTATTGATATTGTTTTCACTTGGTGTATGGAAGTGAAACTGTTTAAGCTTATAATCTGCTCCACCAATCTTTAAAACACTGCCATCTGCAATATTAACTTGAACGGTATGTCCATTATCTATAATACTTTTTGAGCCAGTTGAGTAGTTTAGATTAAGAGCAGGGAGTTCAATATCTGATGTTGGAACGATATTAATTGGAGATTGAGATTTCCCTTCTGAACACATTTTGAAGTTTTCGTTTAGTTCACTCCAGTGGCTAGGACCTACATCGGCTGTATACCCCCAATGTTTTGCATGATGAGCTTCTGCTTCTGCATTATGTGCTGTTGTTTCGCTACATCCTGTTACTAATAAGAGAGTAGTTAGTGCGATAGTTGAGTAGGTTACGATTTTGTTCATGTTGATTCCTTTTGTTTGATAAACACTATAAATTTTATCAAAAAAGTATAGTAACTTTCTATAAAGTTTTATTTTAATCTAAAATAGAGGGGATAATTTAAAAAATTCTATTTTTTTATTTTTTTTAATCATTTTTATTGATTTTGCTGTTTCATTTTTTTTAGCTATAGTTAAAGGGTAAGAATATTTTAGGAGCTGTTCCGTAAACCCTCGCCGTTAAGGGCGGGGATATAAGGAATCTATGTTATAATTTGTTTGACGAAAACCAAGTCAGCTAATTTCTTTTAAATAAAGAAAATTAAATTGCGGTAGGGACTACCGTTAAAGCCTCTTAATATCCGAATATTAGTTTGGAGT
>CAYPCV010000195.1:0-3254 GCA_964409295.1 uncultured Sulfurovum sp. | reverse complement strand
AACCAAAGATAATAATATAACTGTACCCAAGGGATATATGTTTCTACTCAGTGATTACCATGAGTTGAGTTTTGATAGTAGATACTTAGGATTTATAGAGCAAAACGCTACTATAAGCCTAATGAAGCCTTTTTATATCTTTTAGAGTTGAGCTAAAAACTTCTCTAATTTTTTTAATTGAGAATCACTAAGATTATCATTGATAGATAGAGAAACTCCATCATCACGCTTTTCAAGCTTATATTTTATTGCCTTATGAGCAGGGGTACTCTGCTTCTTTTGCTCTTTCAAGAATGATTTAATATCTTTAATCGAACATTGACCAGATGCCAATGCCCCAATAAAATTCTTTATCTTCTGATCATCAGCAATCTTATTTAACTCTGTTGCAGCAGTATATGAGACCTTACCCTCTTTAAGTGCCTCCAAAATAATCTCTTTAAGCGAGAATACCTTTAGACGATTAATCAATGAAGCCACAGAGATATTCCCTAACTTTTGCGTAATTGACTCCATACGTTCACGTTGAGCTTCTGATTTCTCTGGGTCAGAAGCAATTGTCTTACTATCCACATTTCTAAAATGATAAAGCAGTTTTTTGACCTCGTCAAAACTCATATCAAAAGCTAAACCGATGTACTCCATAATCCCTACGGTTTGGTCATAAACATTTAAATTCTCTCGTTGAATATTCTCAGAGAGCATAATCAACATCGCCTCTTCATCAGAAATATCTTTTAAGATAATAGCAGGGATCTCTTTCCACCCTAACTCTTGAACAGCTTTAATCCGTCTAAACCCAATAATACGCTCATACTTATCATCAACTTTACGCACCACAATAGGTTGCAGTAACATCTTAGTCGCTTTAATATTCTTCGCTAGAGAAGATATATCCTCTTTACTATAAGATTTTCTATCATGAACTTTAGGCTCTAAAATATCTGAAAGTGATATTTTTTGAATCAACTCTTTTTGGTCCAACAACTCTTTATGAGTGACCACAGGAAGCCCCATTTCACTTTTTAAAGAGTTTGCTCTTACCAATGGTTTCTTTTTTCTTTTTTTTGTTTCCATACATTTTCCCTTTAAATTCTATTTTTTAAGAATATTTTTTACAATTTTTTCTAACAGATGAAGCAATTTTTCACGATCCTCTTTTTTCAATTGAGAACTATGTTCTTTAAGAAATTTATAGACAGAGAGTTGATAGCTAGAAGCATCTTGGAATACTACTTTTTCAGGTACAGGCTTCGAGACACTAACCTCGGAAGTTGCAATAATTGGACAAGAGTTTTGAATATAGAGAGGCATCTCTTCTTCGATAATTTTTAAATATGTTTTATGTACATTGGTTTTTTTATTATAACGAGAAGGAACAATAACCACTTTTTCCACTTCATAACTATATGCAGATAAAAGCTCTTCCATATTTTGAAAGAACCCATGCAGTCCCTCTTGTTCATCTTTAGTGGTAATAACAGGAACAACAACAATATCAGAAGCCAAAATTGTATTAATAAGCATCGCATCAAACTTAGGATTATTATCAATAATAATTACATCATATACCTCTCTGAGTTGATGTGTTTTTATAAAATTTCGTAAAATTAAATCCAATCCAAATATTTCTCTTCCAATCAATCCCAATTCACGATTACTTGGAATAAGATGAAAAACATCATCACTCTCTTCATCAGCAATATTAATCACTTGAACAATCTCTTTATAAAACATATTACAGATATTTGATGTATTAACCCCTTCAAAAAGTTTAGGGTTTAGTCCAAAGCCTTTAGTTAAAGATGCTTGGGGGTCAAAATCTAGTAAAAGTACTTTCTTACCTTGTGCAACACATATATCAGCAATATATCGACAGGTAGCTGTTTTTGAGACACCACCTTTTTGATTTGCAACGGTTATAATATCTGCCATAAATTTTCCTTTATTAGAGTTAATAACTCTAGCGTTATTAAAATAGTTATATTATTATAAAACACTATCACTAAAATACTACTTAATTAGTGAAGTATAAATTTATAGGAAAAAATAGCATTATTTTATATTGTTAAATTATTTTTTAGAACTCTCCTTAGATAAAGATAGGTCTTCTCTACATAGTGAGTATTTAAAAAAACGTACAAAAAAGGGCATAAAATCCATTTTTAACAACCAATCAAGACTATGCCCTTAAAAATCGTTATTTCATTAAAAAACGCTCTATTTTGTTAGAATAGAGCCTATATAAAGAGCGAAGCTAAACAGTAAAACGATAAAAAAGTTACAATATCAAAATAAAGCTCTTAAAAAAGGGATGAAACAATCAACGATTTTCAGAGCTAAACATATAGCCACCTCAAAAAATTCGACCTCTGTTTATAAGAAATCCTTTTAGGAGCCGTTAGGCGACAAGTAAAACCGACCTAAGGAGTGTTTTACTAAAGAAAAAAAGGTTCTGAAAGAATTTTTCCGAGTAAGGGGCGAAGCCGATAAGCATGAAATAGAAATATCGCAGCGTAGTGAAGATTTTCCTAATGGAGCGAAGCGATAAGGGGTCGGAATTAAAAAATATTATCCAAAAACTCTAGTACTTATTTAAAAAGAACTACTTTTAATAGTTTAAATCGCTTTAAAAGACTATTTTATCGCATTTATAAAGGTTTTTTTTGTCATATTACCGTCTTTATTTGTCATATTACCGTCTTTATTGGATTTTTTTTTTTCATATTACCGTCTTTATTGTCAAACTACCGTCTTTAACAAAACTTGTGATAAAGTTATAATACTATTCTAATAAAAGTAACCCAAAAGGGGTCATATAATGATTAAAAAAGAAGAAATTAAACCTTTCAATAAACATAATGCTCTTACAGATGGGTATATTCCAAATACTGGTAAAGCTGTACTTCCTGATAAACTTGTAAATACACTATTTTGGAAATATGAGCAGGAGGGAGACAATTTTATCCTCTCTATGTCTGAACTCCGAAAATTATTAGGTTTAAAAAGCACAAAAGATGATGAACGTATTATTGAAGCTATTAAACTGCTTCAAACCCCTATCGTCATTAGGGACTTTACTTTTAAAGGGAAAGGGGTTGAATGGACCTCTGCCCCTTTCCTTAGTCGTGCTACAAAATGGAAAGATGGTCAAAAATATATTCAAATTAAATTAGATGATATGATTATAGAGGGTATCAAGCAAAAATATGGTTATACGCCCTTAGAACTGAACTTGTGTAATAGTTTTAAAA
>CAYPCV010000194.1:0-23036 GCA_964409295.1 uncultured Sulfurovum sp. | reverse complement strand
TCCATTCTATTTACCAAGAAAGAGTTTGCATGAAGTGGAATATCTGCTCTTGTAAATGCTTCTGATGCTGGAGATAAATCATCGGTATTTGTCTCACCTGGAATTTTATAAACAGTAACTGTAATCTCTTTAGCCATCTCTGGTTTGTTGTAGAACCACTCAGCATTTGCCCAAGACTCTACTACCTCTTTTGCTGTTGCATTTCCTGCATCCATCATCGCTTTAACATCGTTAAACGCATCATACATAAGAATTGTATTCTTAAGTTGCTCTCCTGCGATTGATGCAATATCTGCATCGTTAAGTGCATTTACAAGTGGTTGAACGTTAAATCCACCAAGCATTGCGCCCAAAATTTCACATGCTTTTGTTTTATCAATAGTTTCACAAGAAGCGTTACCCTCTAAAATATCATTTAAAAACGCTGCTTTAACATAAGCTGCATCATCAACACCTGCTGGTACTTTTTCTGTGAAAAGTTCCATTGCATAGTCAGCATCTGCAATTGGAGACGCTTTCAATAATTCTACTAAATCAGCTACTTGGTCTGCTGTTAGTGCCAAAGGTGGAACACCAAGTGTTGCACGCTCTTCTGTATGTTTTCTATAGTCTGCTAGTAATGACATTAATGTCTCCTATTAGTTAAAATAAATTGTTAAAGTATTCTATACTAATAGTAATTATAATGATACTTTAAGTACCATTTTTTGAAAATAGCTTGGTTTTTGTGTGTAGTTCGGTTACTAGCCTTCAAGAGCCGTTTTCTATATATAAATATTTTTGCAGAGAGGATTATGAGTCAATTAAGTCAAAAACCTCCGTATCAATAATCGCTTTTCTCAATACTTCTTTATAATTTTAGGTATGCTTTCATCCAGCCCATTAATAAGGTGGTTTTTCGCTATAATTTTGATAAAATCGAACCTACAGATAATATAGAATATAGATAACATGAAAGAAAATAATGGCAAAAAAAAAGAAAAAACAGACAATTAAAATAAACAACAAAGTAAAAGAGCTGATGGATGGCGAGCCTTTTGATGAGGGGATTAAACATCTAAGTGAAGATGTATTGGTCGAGCTTACCATGCTTTTGGATTTAAAAGTAGCAATGTTGGTTAGAAAAGAGATGGTTCGTGCCTTGCGTCAAGCATGGTCAGAGGGGACTACAGGGTTTCGATTGACCATTGTTAACTACTTGGACCAAATGAACATTACAACAAAAAAAGTTGATGAGAGCGATAAAGTTTCGTATATTGTATCGCTTTTAGACAAGCATAAACATACCAAAGAGGAAGAGCATCAAGTTCTTTCGGCGTTTATAGATACCAAGTTTAATAAAATAACCGTAGATAAAATTGCAAATAAACTAACCTACTTACGCCAACAAGAGCGTATGAACTTTTGGGAGAAAAAGATTGAGGTAGAGTTTAATAGCCTTTCTGAAATGGAGTTTTATCACTCATATGCGTTTGAAATGAACGAAGAGACTTTTTATAAATCGCTCTTGACCACGACAAGAAGCATAGAGAATAACCTTTTGGTAGAGAGAGAAGAAGATTATATAGAAGAGAATTTAGAAAGTTTAAAAAAGTCTGCTATTTATCATAAACAAGAGGAGATTCAAACCTTTTTAGAACGTGTTAAAAATGACCATAAATATCTCTCTGAACAAGAGACCATTAAGCTTATTCGCTCGATGCCTCCAGAGGACTCTTTTTATGAGATTGATATTCCTCTACAAGTAATCAAAGAGATTATTCTACTTATTGATGCTGAATGCCGTGTAACCTTGCAAGGAAATAACATTGTTGTTGCCAAAGATAAATTTTATACCTTATATGGAAAAGAACTCCCCTACACTACCGTAGCTTCTTATGGTAGAGCTTTGATTTTTCATGATATTTGGAAAGAGGCAACTTTACCTATAAAAGAAGATTTAACCCGTATCAAACAGGAGATACAAGGACATTTTGAACATACTATTAAAGATATAGAAGATGAACTCTTCTCTTTAGCCGAGGGCTTAGAACTTGAAGATGAGATTATTCATAAGTATATTTTACAGTTTATAGAGCCACAAGTGACCTCATCATTGAATCTTAAAATCAAAGAGAAGATTAAACGTCGAATAGTTTACCATTTTATGGAGTATATACGCCCATTAAAAGAGAAACGAAGAAAAGAAGAGCTGTTGGCTAAAACCATTCGGGATTTTAAAAATCTTTTCCCTTTGGCTAGATTACTTAAACGTGAAATTTTCTTTCATGTTGGACCTACCAACTCGGGTAAAACCTACGAAGCACTGCAAGTGTTAGAAAAGGCTGATTCAGGATATTATTTAGCCCCTTTACGACTGTTGGCACTGGAAGGGTATGAAAACCTAAAAGCCAAAGATGTTGCTGTCTCTTTGATTACAGGAGAAGAGGAGATAATCGATGAAGAGTCCACCCACATAAGCTCAACCATTGAGATGATGAACGCCTCGGTAGAGGTTGATGTCTGTGTAATTGATGAGATACAGATGATAAATGACCGTGACCGTGGTTGGGCGTGGGCGAATGCACTTATTGGTGTTCCTGCTAAAAAAGTTATTCTTACAGGCTCTCTTGATGTTCTTCAAGCCGTTACAGAGCTGTGTGAATATTTAGAAGAACCCTTAACCGTACTGCATTTTGAACGAAAAAATGAGCTAAAACTTCTTCCATACCCAACTCCTATTAAAGAGATAGAAGCAGGAACAGCCATTATTGCATTTTCACGTCGTGATGTTTTGGGCTTGCGTCAGCAACTCTCACAAAATTATGAAGTTTCGGTTGTTTATGGAAATCTCTCTCCTGAAGTACGAAGAGAAGAAGCACGACGATTTAGAGAAGGAAAATCCCAAATTCTTGTGGCAACCGATGCTATTGCAATGGGTCTAAATCTACCAATTAAAACCCTGCTATTTTCAAAAGATAATAAATTTGATGGACTAAGACGACGTGAGCTACTCCCTACCGAAGTTACACAAATCTCGGGACGAGCAGGACGTTATGGACTAGAAGAGGTTGGCTATATTGGGGCATTAGATAAAAAAGCATTAGAGACCATAAGCTCTAAATTGCATCAACCTCTCCCTACGCTAGAACTCCCCTTTTCAGTCATGGCAAGCTTGGAACATGTAATGTTGATTGGCGAAATATTAGAGACAGAGAATCTCTCGACCATTCTAAACTTTTTTGCTGATAATATGGAGTTTGAAGGACCTTTTGTCGCTGCGAATATTGACTCTATGCTTGAGATTTCAGCCATTGTAGATGAGTACCGATTGGATTTAAAAACCCGTTTTCACTTGGCATGTGCCCCTGCATCTATCTCTTCTCCATATATAGAATCTGTCTTTCACAGATACATCAAACAGATAGAAGCAGGACTCGCTGTAGAGTACATTCCACCAAGAGATTTACCAAAATTTGCTCAAACCAATGAGATGATGCTCAATGCCGAAGACCGAGTACGAGAGATTTCTCTCTATCTTTGGCTCTCTTTTAAATTTGAAGAGATGTTCCCCGAAACAGAAAAAGCCATCGAGACACGAGTACGCTTGAACAACTATATTGAGGCTTCTTTAAAACAAGGAAATTTTGTCAAAAAATGTACCCGTTGTGGAAAGAGTTTAGATTTTACCTACCGATTCTCTATCTGTGATGGCTGTTTTAGTAAGGGTCGAAGAGGAAACCGAAGGCTCTCGAACAACCGTGGTGCTAGAAATGGTGGCTATGGGGAAAAGAGTGGTGGAGAGAAAAAACCACGAAGAAGAAGCAGATAAAAAGCTTCTTCTCTTTGAGTGTAGAGAAGAGACCTTTATATTTTTTTTATAAAATATTTTATTTAATTCTTTAAGAAAGCCTCTATTATAAGAGTGTATAATGAGAAAAACAACATCCCATATGGAGAAATTAAATGATTAAACAAACTCTTATTACCCTTGCCTCGCTTGGTCTGATTAATACAGCCTCTCTAGCCGTTGATTTAACAACGTGTATAGGTTGTCACGGTCAAAATTTTGAAAAACCTGCTATGAACATATCACTAATCGTCAAAGATTTAAAAGAAGATGAGATTCGTAAAGCACTACATGGCTACAAAGAGGGTTCTCATGGGGGCAGTATGCAAGAGGTCATGAGCAATCAAATATCTAAATTTACAGATGATGAAATCGAAGAGATTATAAACATTATTAGCACAGGGGCGATAGATAAAAATCTGCATCTTGACTCCAATAAAAGTAAAGAAGAGACTCCAAGCATAGAAGTCTATACCGATGCCTGTATCAGCTGTCATGGAGTGATGTTTGAAAAATCTGCTATGGGCTACTCTAGAATTGTCAATCAGATGTCAAAAGAGGATATTATAGCATCGATGAATGGCTATAAAAATGGTACTTATGGTGGACATATGAAAGCACTTATGGCAGGTCAAGCAACGAACCTTTCGACCGAAGAGATAAACGCATTTGCAGAGATGATTAGCAATATTTCAAACTAAACTACGCTACAATACTCTATGAAAAACCTATACAATAGCCTACTACTCAAACAACTCTACCAACTCAAAGAGTTGGGGTATAACTATACCGATGCAAAAGAGTTCTCTTATCAAGATAAAAATGCTTTAAAACTACCAAATTCTCTGAATGAACTCAAAAAACAAGCTCTAAATTGTCATCTCTGTTCATTGAGCAAAAGTCGGAATAACGTGGTCTTTGGAGAAGGAGACTCGACTGCCAAAGTACTATTTATAGGCTACCTAGCACTAGAGATAGAAGATGAAACAGGAAAACCTTTTTTAGGTCGTGGTGGAGAGATGCTAACATCTATGATAGAAAAAGTTCTAAAAATATCACGCGATAAAGTTTATATTACCAACCTTTTAAAGTGTCATCCTCTCTCTAATCAAAAGGTTCTTGAGACAGAGATTCATACCTGTAAAGCCTATCTTTTTAAAGAGATAGAACTTATCAAACCCAAAATTATTGTAACCTTAGGAGAAGAAGCCTACCACTATTTGAGCAATGATTTTATAGAGTTAAAAAAGATACGAGGAAGCGTTATTGAAAAAGAAAATTACTTAATTGTCCCGACCTATCATCCTAATTTTCTGCTAAAAAACCCCTCGTTAAAGAAAGAGGTCTTTGAAGATTTACAAACGATTAAGCGTCTACTTTAAAGTTCCGAGACGTTTCTATTGGCAAGTGTAGCAGGATAGTCTCTTGCTACAGCTATTGATTCGGCTCGTGCTTTTATATCCTCTTCTTTTAGAGTGTTTATGGCATAAGGCTCTATTTTACTATTCATATACCCTAATCCTATCAATTCTTGGCAAATGCTAGCAATCATATCTAATACTGACGAGACTTTTACAATTTCACAACGAGCGTATTTCTCTCGGGGAAAAGAGACCTCGGCTACACGCAAAGTTGGGTCATCCCCAGGGATTTGTTGAGCACCAAAAAGTGGTTTAGAACCAACCTTTGCCGTTTTAAAATTTGGAATAAACTGTGACAGATGATGAATGGCATTAACAGTACGCTCTTTTACCTCATCCTCTTTCCATGATTTATCAATTTTTTCAATAAAATCTTTATTTAAATGGGGTTGACAACTTACAAGAGAGTTTGATACTAAACCATCTTTGTAAAGCGTAATCTCGTTCGTCATGCCATGCAACTGAAAATAACCATTGGGATATGGTGTAAACTGCCCCATTCCCTGTGGTGTTCCACGCTCTCCATGAAAAATAATTTCAGGAAAAAGTGTGTTTGAATGCTCTTTCCATCGGCTGACATAGGCTGATTTAAACTCTACCATACGCTGACATGCTACTGCTAACATATCATCTATTTTACCTGTTCTAAACCCTGTGGCATTGATGATATAATCAAAGTTATCTTTAAAAGAGAGGTCATCTTTGACATACGAAATCTCCCAACCATCAGAAATAGACTCTTTTTGTATATTATGCACAATACTATTGGTCTGAAGCGTTACAGAGTCCAGTTTTTCAAGAGACAAAGATACCCCTGCCGAGAGTCGAAAAAGATTTAATCCATACTCTTGTACCATAATCAACGGAAACTGCACCTTGGTCAAATCGATATTTTGAGCCACAGGAATCATCCACTCATCCATAGATTGAGGTTTAGCAATGACTGCTTTCTCTTTTAGCTCTTCTATCTCCTCTTGTGAGTAACATTTGTAATAGTTTTGGCTCTCTCCAAGCACTTGATTATTAGCATCTTGTTCAATAAGCTTCGTATACTCATCGGTCAATAAATCCAAACGTGCCAATAGGTTATTTGGCGTACTTTTATCACTTGTAGGCAAGACAATAACCGTAGGGCGATAATCTACCACAAAAGGGTAAAATCGTAAAAAGTCTATGGACTGCTTTAGAAGTTTAACACACTGTTCATCCGAAATCTCTCGATAGAGATTCCCCCCTGCGTGCAGATGACAAAAGGGAGGACCAGAGACCAAACTGGACTCTTTTTCAAACAGAGTAACATCTACTCCTCTTTGACCTAAATAGAGTGCTGTAGTTGCTCCTGCAACTCCCCCACCAATAATGGCTATTTTTGCTTTTATATTCATCATAATGCAGTTAGTATCTCCCCAAAATCATCAAAAATAATAGAAGGATTATAAACCTCTATACTTTCGTCATAGTTATACCCATAAGTAACGCCAATCGTTTGCATGCCACAAGCATTGCCTGCTAAAATATCATTTCTAGAATCGCCTACCATAACACTCTCTTCTACAGATACCTTTAATCGTTCACAAACATGTAACAGAGGAAGAGGACTTGGTTTTTTTTCAGCCAACGAGTCGCCACCAATAAAGTATTCAAAAAACTCTAAAAGCTCTAATCTTTTTAAAATAGGCTCGACAAAATCAAAAGGTTTATTCGTTACAATTGCCAAACGATACCCTTTGGATTTAAGTGTATGAAGCGTAGAAAGTACATTGGGATAGGGGCTTGTTTTAAGACAAAGATTACGAGCATAAAATTTTAGAAAAATATCCAAAGCATTTGCCACAAAATCAGAATCAAGATGCTCATCAATAGTTCTGCTTCCACTCAAAGCACGCTGTACCAATATAGAAGCACCATTCCCCACCCACCCATCAATAGTGGCTTCATCAAAATTTGCATGATTCACCGAGGTAAGCATATGATTTACAGCCAAAGCCAAATCAGGTGCAGAGTCTATCAATGTACCATCTAGGTCAAAAATGATAACTTTTTTTTCTTTAAATTTCACGTTATTACCTTGTAGAATATTTCGCCATAGTACTATAAGATGCTTAGGATTAAATTAATAGACTTCTTGCAAAACTCATTTTTAAAGCACCATCATACCCCTATCAAAATTAATCAATCCACAGATAAGATTGACTCGTAGATTATATCGTTTTCTACTGATTCCATAGTCTATTCCCATATGATATAAGGTTCTATATTCTCGGTAATATTCCAACATAAAAAGCACTCTATCTTCTTCACATAATTTAGGCTTCCTTCCTCCTATTTTATGCCCTTTCTTTCTCTCCTCTTCTGCCTTTTTATACTCTTTTACCATCACTTCAAATGTTGCTCTTTTTACGCCAATTACTCTTTTAAAACGCTCTTCATTTATTTTTTCAAATTTGTCTATTTTTCTCATTCTGCTATTTTAACATTTTTTAGTTTTGCAAGAAATCTAATTAAAAAAGCTATAATTTTACTTAACAGCTTTTCCTAAGTCCCACATTGGCATAAAGATACCCAACGCCATTAAAAGAACCAAACCAGCAATAAAAAAGAGCATAATAGGCTCTATATAAGCTGCGAGGTTATCAATTAAATCTTGAAAACGTGCATCATAATAATCCGTTACTTTTCCTAACATTGCGTCTAGTTGTCCACCCTGCTCTCCTGCTCGAATCATCTGTAGAAGCATATTTTCAAAAAGCTCTGTCTGTTCAAAAGCATCCGATAACGAAATACCCCTAGAGATGTTGGCATTTACAGTTAAAAGCTTCTCTTTTATATAAGAGTTGGTTACCATACCAACAGCTGTATCTAGTGCTTCCGATACAGGGATACCAGATTTTACTAGCTCTCCAAAGACCAAAGTGTATTGATGCATAGAGGAGAAAAAGATAACTTTATGAATTAAATAAAATTTTGG
Organism: uncultured Sulfurovum sp.; assembly: GCA_964409295.1. Lineage (GTDB taxonomy): Bacteria > Campylobacterota > Campylobacteria > Campylobacterales > Sulfurovaceae > UBA1140. Next base: position 14,818 of record CAYPCV010000194.1, on the reverse strand, counting down.
ATGTACTAAGATTTTATCTACTTTATATTTAAAATCTTTGTCATTTTTATAGTAATAAAGCAGACTATAGACCAATAAAATTAATCCACCTAAAATATATAATCCGTAGTTATTTAATATATGTTCTAAAAAAAGTAAAACTTGGGTTGGCATAGGTAATGCAGAATCAAAACGTTCAAACATCTCTTTAAACTTTGGTACTACCACCATAATCAAAATCGTAAAAGCAACCCCCATTGCAGCAAAGGTTATTAGTGGTGTACGAATGGCTTTTTTAAATTTTTTGATATTATCACGAATACTTTCCAAAATATCTGCTAGCTTATGATATGAACCCGAAATATTTCCTGTCTTCTCTCCTAGATTGGTCATAGCAATAGCCACATGACCAAACTCCTCTTTGTATGGTTCAATAGAGTCTGCAATTGATTTTCCAGAGTTAATATCATTTCCCATAGTTTGATAAATCTGTTTCAGTTTTGGATTTTCGGTATTAACAGCGACTTCGGTAATAGCATCATGAATAGAGATTCCTGCATCGGTCATAACGGCTATCTGTCGAATTGCCGATATTTTATTGTTCAACTGAATTTTTGGTTCAAACGATTTTTTAATATTTTTTACCATATCATCAAGTTGAGCACCCGTGGGTGCAGGAACTTCGATTGCTTTTTGAACCCCTTGATTAGGATTATTTTGTTTTGCTATTCTAATCGCTTGTATCTTATTATTCGCCTTGACTAACTCTATTCGTTTTTTACCTTTAGAGAGTATGGTTACATTAAAATACTTCATTAAGACCTCGCTACTCTGATAATTTCACTAGCTGTTGTTTTTCCTACCAATGCTTTTTGAATACCATCTTGAAACATCGAAAAAAAGCCCTCTTTTTCAGCTTGAATTCCCAACTCCTCTTTAGATGCACCATTAGCAATCATAGTAGACATTAATTCTGAAATAACCAATACTTCGGAAATCATCTCTCGTCCTGTATATCCAGAATCATTACAAATAGCACAACCTTTTCCCTCGTAAAAAATTGCATTTTCAGGAACATAATTTTTAATATCTTCATAGAGCTTTGGCGAAAGTGTGGTCTGTTCTTTACAGTTTTGACAGATTTTTCTTACCAACCGTTGCCCCTGAATAGCTACTAATGCCCCAGAGATAAGATAGGACTCTATCCCCATATCTAACATACGCCCAATGGCAGCTAAAGCAGAGTTGGTATGCAGAGTCGAAAGCACCAAGTGACCTGTTAACGCAGCTTGAATAGCAATACGAAGTGTCTCTTGGTCTCGTATCTCTCCAATCATAATTTTATCAGGGTCTTGTCTTAGAATCGAACGCAAGGCAGCAGGGAAATCAAGGTCTGAATTTTTATTAATCTGAACCTGCTGAATCCCCTCCATTTGATACTCCACTGGGTCTTCAACCGTAATTGTTTTATCTGTTACCGATTTGATTTCATTCAAAGCACCATAAAGAGTGGTTGTTTTACCCGAACCTGTAGGTCCTGTTACCAAAACAATTCCATAAGGAGCATGAATACCTTTAATAAACTTCTCATACGATATTTTATTCATACCTGCATCTTCCAACTTGACCATAGACTTTGTTTTATCAAGAATCCTCATAACAATCGACTCTCCAAAAAGAGTAGGCAAGGTTGAAACCCTAAAGTCAAAAACATTTCCATGCACAATTTTTGTAAATCGTCCATCTTGTGGTTTTCTTTTTTCTGCAATATCAAGATTGGATAAAAGCTTCATTCGCGAAGAGAGAGGTGAAAATATTGCCTGTTCCATTCTAAAATACTCTTGTAAGATTCCATCAATTCGATAACGTACCAAACAGTAGTGTTCTGTCGCTTCAATATGAATATCACTAGTACCTTTTGCAATAGCTGATTCTAAAATCAAATCAATCAGTTGAACAACAGCAGGTAGAGCATTCTCATCAATAGCCTCATTACCACCCTGCTCTAAATCTTGTTTAATATCTTGGGTAAACTCTTCTACTTTCTCTTCAGTATGAAGTTGGCTTAAAATCTCTTCAATCATCTCTACACGAGAGAGAACTGCAAGCATAATCTTCCCATGAAAAAAACGTTCAATCGCACCTTTAGCTTCAAAATCATTTGGATTAGAAAAAGCAACCGTTACTTTATCATTTTCGATATACAAAGGCAAGACTTTATACTTTAGAAGTTGCTTTAGAGGTAAGCGTTTCAGTAATTTCAAATCAATATTAACACCTCTAATATCCATGTACTCCATGTTAGAATCTTTGGCTTGACGCTTTAAAAGTTCTGTTGTATCAATCCCTGAAATAGACTCTAACTCACTCATAGTTATACTCTGTAGACGCAACTCTTTATTTAAAATTGTCTCCATCTCTTCGGTATGAATCAATCGAACTTTAATAAGATTGCTAATGCTTAGTTTACTTTCGCCATACTTGTTAATAAAAAGTTGTAATTTTTTTTCATCAAGAGCATTCTCTTTTATTAATAAATCTATAATTTTTTGCACGCTTTCTCCTATTTATATTGGTATCGTTTTGTAAATTTTTCCTCTTTATAAATATCAATAACCATGTATTGACGATTTTTTTTACCTTTTTTTATATAAAGATGATAGAGGAAATCGCTATCTTTAAAGGTGTATACCTCATCTTCTATTATGTATTTTTTCTCTATAAAAAGAGTAAAAAGTTTCGAGAGGATAAAATTGGTCGTAGGCAAGTGCAAGTCGCCTAGAGGCTTTTTATCAATTAATGCTTGGAATAAAAGCTGTTTTTGTAACAATATTGTTCCAAAATAGCTGGCATTAGCTCGTGCATCTTCAGTTTGAGTTAATGCCGTCATAGGTATGGCTACCCTGGAAATATTATTGGTTTCAAGACAAGAGAGCCCATAAAAAGTTAAATAATTTTCAGAGCTTTTATTCCGTTTTTTATAATAATATTTATGTGCGTAATCACAAGCTTTATCATATTCTTGTTTTTCATAGAGCTTATAAAGGGTTGATAAGTTCGATGAAAAAAGAGATGTACTTATCATCAATAGAGCTAAAAGTATTTTCATTATAGTTTCCCCATCTTGATTTTTTCGATTACGGCTTTTACTTGAGGCGATTTCGTTCTTTTATAATACATTGCCAAAATTTTAATAGCTTCATTCTGTTTCCCAAGTTTTGCTTTTGCCTGTGCAAAAATTATCCAACTCTCATCTAAATTAGAATCAAGTTTATTGGACTCTAATGCCCATTTCTCTGATGCTTTATAGTTTTTTACTCTATAAAATGCTTTTGCCAAGAGCAGAGCGTCTCTGGAGCTTCTACTCTTAGCAAATTTCTGTTTCATAGTCTCTATATAATTTTTAGAGCTTGAATGAAGATTAATTTTCTTTAACCTTGTGGTATCACGTTGTTTATCCTCCTTGCGTATATGAGAAAGCTCTTGTGCTGTTAAATAGGTAGAGGGCTTTGCCTTCACTCGTCTAGCGTGTGTGTTCTCTTTATGAGTGATATGTTTAGATATGCGTGCTTTCTCTTTATCCATATCAATAATAGGAATAATAGGCTTCAATGAGAGTTCTTCTCTTTGTACATGTAAAGGCTCATTTTTTATTGTCATATTTATATCCTCTTTAGGGATTACCTTGCTTAACATCTTTTTTTCATCGACTGTAGAGAGATTTGACTCTTGCAAAACTACTTTTTTAGAGAAAAAACTACTGAGTGAATTCCAATTTAAGAAAAGATAATAAGCTCCTGCACCCACAGCATAAAAAATAGAGACAAAAATCAATAAAAAGAGAAGTTTCTTCGCTTTATATGCTCTCCATCGCTGTTCTAATTTCCGTATTTTATCCATGAATATATCCTAGTCTTAGTGCAGCCATCTCTAAAATTTTTCTAGAAAATTTCTTGCTTGATAGCTTATGAGGCTCTAATTCATCGTAATATTCATAAATATCAAAAATGGTATATAGATATTTATTGGTCTCTCTAAAATTACCAAGAGTATGAGCATGTATGTATTTAAAATCTTTTTTACTTAACATATTCGCCACCTCCATAAAGCCTTTTTTAATCATTTTTTTTGTGATATAGAGTTCCAAATCATACTCATTGGCATTACTCATCTCTATTACTTCCCAAATACGCGTCTTGAAATGCTCTTTGGCAATAATCTCTTCATTGTCTGTTTTATGCAGAGTAATCACAAATTTAACCACACGAGTATCAGATAAAAGTCGTATTTTCTCCATCAGAGACTCACTATAAAGTTGACACTCATCTAAAAGAAAAACTATCTCTCTTTTACCTTTAAGAGACTGACAATACTTTAAGAGTCCATCAAAATTTACCTTCATATTTTTAGGAATTTTTTGTGTAGAGATAGATTCAATAATACGTCGTAGAAACTCCTTTTCACTCAAAATAGGTGCTTCAAAATAGTGTATCTCACGATGCTCTTTTAAATTATAGTAGAGCTTATTTAAAAGCATGCTCTTACCTGTTCCAGGTTTTCCAAACACTAAAAGCATCTTGAGTGGTTTCTCTAAACCACTCTCTAATACTTTGTAATTATAATTTGCAGACTCTAAATCTACATAAGCATCTCTCTCGACACTATCAATAAAAATATATTTTAAAGCTCTGTATTGACTACTCATAATTTAGCTTTTTATAGCCCAACTCTTCTAGTGACATTTTAGTATCTCTCTTAATAATATGTGGAGTAATAATCAAAACTAACTCATCAACATTTTCAATTTTTACTTCATGCTTAAAAAGATGCTCTAAGAGAGGTAAATCTCCAAGTAGAGGCACTTTAGAAATTTTTGTACCTGTTTTAGAAGAGATTAATCCACCTAAAATAACATGCTGTCCATCTTGAAGTGTAACCACCGAAGAGATTTGCTTTCGAGATAAATCAGGTGGGATATTTCTAGAACCTGCTCCATCACGACTAACCGTATTTAAAGTATCCGATATAGATGGATTAATCTTTAATGTAATTGAGCCATCTTCTGATATTTCAGGAGTAATATCTAAAAGAATTCCTGCAAAAACAGAATCAATGGTCTCTCCTGTCTGTTGAGAACCTCCACCTGCTGAACCTTGTAATAAAGAGGTTGATTGAATCTTATAAAACAATTCATTTCCGACAGATATTAAAGCAGGCTGGTTATTTAAAGTCAAAATCTTAGGATTAGAAATAGACTTCACATCCCCCTGCGTCTTTAGAAACTTAACGATATTATTAATGGTTGCAGAACCTCTAGTAATAATTGCCCCCGAATGTTTCGGTTCAGTCCCCACAGCAGAGCCCACATCTCCAATAGATAAATCTCCTCCATCAGTGACAGAGGTCAAACTCTCAACATTTGTTTGAATCATACTTGCACTAGCAATTGCCATATTTTGAAAACTATAAATCTGCTCCCAATCAACTCCTGTAGTATAACTATCATCAAAGGTTACACTTAATATTTGTACGTCAATAAGTACCTGACTCTTTAACTGTTTTGTTAAAGAGTCAATATAGAAAGAGACTCTTTCCAACTGCCGTGCTGTACCTGTAACTGTAATCATTCCTGCTTCAGGATTTATAATTGGTACAGGAGCTTTATATACATCTTCTGGTCGATTTAAAAGAGAGTGTATCTCTTTTTCTATTTTTGACCAAAATTTAAAATCATCAGAGCTTTCAATAGAGACACCTGTTTTTGAACCTGTAGTATCCTCTCCTCCTCCAGAAGAGCCTCCTCCTGTTGATGATGCTTTTCCAGAGTTTGCAATGGTCACATGAGCATTACTTGTCCCTTTTCTATCTCCTGAAATATAGTGTAATTTAAATGTCTGTGTATTGAGATATGATATTTTCAATCTTGAATCTTCTAAAATATAAGAGATGTCATTCTCAACCAAGACAATATCAAGAAACTCATCTAAAGAGGCATTATTTAATTTTACATAATAGAGCTTCTCGGCTAACCTTTTTTTTGCTTCACTATCTTTTACTATCAGCGTTAACCCACACTCATCTGCCAAATTTTCAACCACATCGGCAATAGTTAAAGCAGAATTTAATGTTGCTGTAAAAAGTTGAGACTCGCAAGAATTTGCTTTTGCTGGGAGCGTTGTCAGCAGTGAAAAAAGAGCTCCTATAATCAAAAAATTTCTTAAATTATTTTTTAAATAAATCATTATTTATATCCTTAGTGTAACTTTATATATTTTTTCTTCTTTAAAGAGAGAATTTTTTCTTTCTCTCGACTTCTTAGTGTTACTGTATTTTTACCAATATAAACAAGCTTATATTGACCTATTTTAGAACCTTTTTTGTACCACTTTTTATTAATAAAAACAGCATGGTTTAATATTGCATCCAAAGAGTAGCTTGGTTCAACAATCACTTCTTTGATTAGAGGAACCTCCTCTTTCGTTAAATTTTCTTCTTTTTTTATCTTAATTACAAGAAAAGGATTAACCGTACTCTCTAACTTATCAATAGAAATGCCTACTCTCTCCTCTTTTATTTTTGAAATCATCTCTGTTATTTCAGCAGACGAAAGCGAAGATGACCAAAGAAACGAGGATAAAAATGTAAAAAGTATCAATAGTTTTTTCATTAGTGATTAATCCCCCATACTGAAATATTAACATCTGCAACAACGGTTGTATGCTCTTTGTTTAAATAGATAGAAGAGCCATAAATATCGGTAACTAAAACATTTTTTTCAAGTTTATTAAAAAACTTAACGATATTTTTATACGAACCATTACAACCTACAGCAATTTGTAAAATATGTCCAAAACTGCCTTTATTATTAACATAAGCATTTTCAATATAGTCAATTTTTACTTTTTGAGCTTTTGCTTGTTTGGTAATAGAGTTCAAAAATTTGGACCAACTCTCTTTATTGAACATCAAGGGAGACAACTCTTCTAAAGAAGCTGATATAAACGTAATCTCATCATGCATTTTAGAAATAGACTTTTTTAAACCTACAATCTCTTTATCGTATTTTTTAATATAAAAATCTCTATCTCCTGAGACAGTAATACCTTGAAGATACTGTTTATTACTTAGTATACTTTTCTGAAGCGTCTCTTTTTTTCGTACAGATTGATTATATTGCTCCTCGGCATAAGGTAGGAAAAGAGTATAAGAGATGTACCCAATAACCACAAAGACCATTCCTATTAGCATCCACTTTTCATTTTCGCTTTTAGCTTCAAAAAAACTATCTAAATTATTTAATAAATTAATCCATGCTTTCATCTATATGTAACCTTTAAAATTCCACGATAAAGATTGTCTTTATCATCTCTCTCAATACGCTTTATATCAATATTCTTAATCGTTAATGAGTACTCTTTTGATACATATTTAATATATTTTGTAATAGACTTCTCATCAGAACTTAAAAGGTGTAAAGTAAATTCATCTTGATTCGAGATGATTCTCTCGACATGTACAGAGTATTTTCTCAAATCTTTAGCAAAAGTATGTAAAAAATCCGATTTAAAATTGTAATTAACCTTTTTTTCATGAATAGATGTTAATGTTTTTGCCTTGGATTCAAAAATTACTTGAAGATTTTTTAATTTTTTCTTCTCAACTTTAATAATACCTTGCTTATCACTCAATATTTTTTTATATTTTTTTACTTCTGTCGTCAAGCGTTGATTGTCTACATTTAACTTTAGATTATAGGCATCATTCATATATGCAGGAACCATATACCCCAAAGGTATTCCAATAGCAAATAGAGAAGCACCAATAACAGATAGAATAAACTGTCCACTTGAACGTTTAGTAAAAACAGGTGGTCTAGGATAACTACTAATATTAGTAATATTTTTTGAACCTTCAAGATAATCTAATCCTGACTTCATCATCAAATATTGAAGTTGGTCTACATACCATTCATCATTTTTAATATCAAAATTAAAATCTAAATTAAACGTTGGAATTCCTAAATAGTTATATCCGTAATCTCCTAAACCAATAATAGGACTCTTGACCGAGCCTAAAAAAAGTTTTGTAATATTAGGAATATTATAAGCACGTTTGGTATAGATAATAATATCATTAATCTGTAAAAAAACCTCTCCAAAAAGCTTCATAAGGTTTTGTTGATAAACAGAGTTAGTTGTTTTTAATCCCTCTGACTCCAAGACCTCAAAAAACTCATCTTTATCAATTTTTTCTCCTACCAAAGCACAATACTTATCATACACCTGCTCTAGTGAAAACTCAATAGATTTAGAGTAGATAAACTGTCCATCTTTATAAACCGTTACAAACGCATCTTTCATGGTAAAATAGATATAACAATGAGCATCTCTATTTTCAAGAATATTATTATTGTAAAGAGTACCATACAACAGAGGTGCAGGAATTAATAAGTCAATGTATTTTATCTCTTCTACAATAGGAAGCAGATGAGAAGCTACAATTTCAGATTCAGAAATAAAAACGTTATAAATAGTGGAGTTTTCATCATCATTTGCTTTTTGATGATAAATCGTATACTCTTTCTCTTCATCTAAACCTAACTCTTCGTAGGCCTTCATGTAAATTGTATCTTCAATCTCTTCTAAATCTATATCATAACCAACATCCAACGAAGCGATAATTAAATCTCTGTTCGTTGCATACGCAATTGTAAACTGTTTATCATTGTAGGTAAGTTTATCAAGCTTTTTAAACTCTTGATTCTTATATTCATAATAGCTATTAATATAAGGATTTATGGTGATAATATTTTTATATTTTTTAATTCTAGGGTCAATAGTTTGCGTTGACATAATTTTTAATCTACCATTCCTTTATAAGATAATAAAAATTATATTGATAACAGAATTAATTATTGCTTACTATTTTGAATTAATTTGATAGTTTTCTTAAATAGATATATTAATACAACATTATCTGTTAATATTAATATATAGGGGATTTTATAGTTTTTTATGGTTATTTTTTATGAAAAAGAGCTGATTTCTAAAAAATATATCCCATATCTTCAAGTCCTCCACGAGATTTACTCCATCCTTTCTTAACTGCTACATGTAAATCAAGATAAATTCTTTTACCTGAAAAAAGTTCAAGCTGTTGCCGTGCTGTTTTTCCAACACGCTTAATGCCCTCTCCTTTGTTTCCAACAATGATACCTTTTTGAGTCTCTTTCTCTACTATTATAGTAGCGTAGACTCTGTCCATTCCATCCTCTTCATCAATTTTTTCGATGGTTACATCAGATTCATATGGAATTTCATCGGATAAATTTTCAAAAATAGATTCACGAATCAGCTCTTTATAAATATCACGAACAAACTCAGTAGTAGTAATATCTGTATCAAAAAATGCAGGAGACTCAGGTAGATATTTAACTACTTCATCAAGCAATGGTTTTTTACCTACTTTTTTATTAACAGAAAAAGGAATAATCGCTTCAAATTTATCTTGATATTTCTGATACTCTCCAAGCTTCTCTAAAATCTTTCCTTGAGGGACATGGTCCATTTTTGTCAAAAGAACAATATGTTTTGCTCGTTTACTCTCTTTGAGTGCCAAAAACTTCTCATACTCATCAAGCTTATCAGTAATCGGTGCTAAAAATAGAATCAAATCACTATCGCCCATTGCCTTTAATGCTTCTTCAAGCATAAATTCATTAATTAAACGCTCTTTTTTATGAATCCCTGGAGTATCTACAAAAATAAGTTGGTCATCATTGTGCATCACAATAATATTCATTCGTTTTCGAGTAGCCTGAGCCTTTTTAGAAACCATAGCAAGCTTTTCGCCTACCAAAAAGTTAAGCAGTGTACTCTTTCCCGAGTTCGGTCGCCCGACAACAGCAATAAATCCTGATTTTGTTGTTCTTTCCATATTATATAATCACTTTGTAAAAAATTTTATCAGTAGTATACAATACCATAGCAAAAAACATCACCCAGTTCTATATGATTCATAGAGAACTGGTTTTGATTACTGATAAGGTATACTTGTTTAAAACGTATACGTCATACCCAAAGTAAGAGCTTGTTGAGAGTGTTTTACTTCAGCTGTTGAACCACTTGCTGATGCTTGTGATGCTCCTCCTGCTGCTTGTTGTTGGGTAAAGCCTTGTTGTAATGCTCCTTGATATGCCATACCGTAAGTCATTGCTGTAGTATCAAATGTTTCTGTAACCTCTGGACTGTAAACAAAAGCAAAGCTTAATGAGAGTGCATCTGAAACAGAGTAGTCTCCACCCACAGTAAAGTGTTCTTCTACTACAGCTGGGAATCCTGCTAAGTTAAAGAAATTTATCGCTGCATTGTCATAATTTGCAGGATTTGTAGCCGAGCCATCTAACTCTTGAATAGGAGATTTCCCATGGTTATACCCTGCTCTAAAAGCCCATGTTGGAGTTTTATATTGATACCCTACAGCAACAATATTTTGATTTTCCCAACCAAAATCTTCATAACCACTAACATCTGACCAACCTACTTTTTTCAAATCCATTGCAAAAGTATTGTTACCCATTTTATATGCTACACCAACACCCATCTCAGCAGGTTGGTCCAAACTGTCTCCAGAAGTTACTGAACGTACTCCAAAATCGCCCATTGCTTTAGAGATATTGTCTTTATAGCTTGCTTCAATTTTAGATTGATACAACGCACCCAAAGTTAAATTTCCCATATCATATGCCATACCAAGGTTTACACCAAAACCTGTACTTGTTGATTTAGGATTATTTGAAATACCTGCTTGTGTTTGGTAATTAATTTCTAAAGTTGAATACTGAAGCACAGGCTCTACAGCCAAGGTTAAAGCTCCATTTGTATATGCCACAGGAATTCCAATTTTAGCCACTTGTAACTCTGTTTGCATACCAAATGCACCTGATGGTTTATTTTTTTGGTCAACACCCATACCTGCTGTTCCACCAATACCAATACCCCATACAATATGCTCATTATTACGATGTGCATAGGCAAATTCAGGTAAAAAAGAGCGATCAGCATCAGAAGTTGATGAAGTGGGAGCAGGCATTCTAGGGTCTGCATTACTTCCTGCATTAGATTCAAAGTTTACATTTGGCATAAACATGGTAACTGAACCTACAAATTCACTGCCCTTAACATCTTTAAGCATCGCAGGATTAGAATAGATTGATTCAGCACCATGAGATACGGCAATACCAACACCACCCATACCTGTTGCTTTAACACCATGCCCCATCATAAGGTCTCCATTGGTTGCAAAAAGTGCAACAGAAGCTATTGTTGAAAGTAGTATAATCTTTTTCATAAAATTCCTTTGAAAATTGTAATATATATGATTATACATAAGATATATTAATAAATCAAGCATTTTTTAATTTATATTAAAAAATAAAATAAATAGTTGCTACTAAATTTGTATTTATAATAAAATTTTATAATTATTATTCTAGGATGAAGTTTCCCCCTACTTTTAAATAAATATGTTAAAATCATATTAAATTATTATAAAGAGACAAGTATGATTATTATTCCTGCACGTATAGGTTCAAGTAGATTTCCAAATAAAGTTTTAGCAGATATTATGGGGATTCCTATGGTTATTAGAACAGCACAAGCTGTAGAGAGTATAGATAAAGTTGCAATAGCTACAGATTCAGAAGAGGTTATTGCTATAGCAGATGCTTATGGGATAAAAGCCATTATGACCTCAAATCAACATAATTCAGGAACAGACCGTATCTTTGAGGCATCAGAAAAATTAAATCTTAATGATAATGAAGTAATTATTAATGTGCAAGGAGATGAACCTTTTATAGAGATAGAGGTAGTTCAAGCTGTTTTTGATTTGACAAAAAGTAATATAAAAAATCCTAATATCATTATGAACTCTTGTTACAAGCAGATAAATAACCCCGAAGCAGATGACCCTAATATTGTCAAACTTATAACCACCGACCATGAAAATGCTCTATACTTCTCAAGAGCCAAAATTCCTTACCCTCGTGACCACCATTTTAATGACTACAAAGGACATATTGGTATTTATGGTTTTACAAAAAAATCATTAGAGACCTTTTGCAAACTCTCCCCTGCACCCTTAGAAGAGATAGAGAAGCTTGAACAGCTCCGTGCCTTGTATCATGGATTTGAGATTGCCATGACTCAAGTAGAGACCAAGAGCTTTGGAATTGATACACCTGATGATTTAGAAAAGGCTCTAAAGCAATTTAATGTTTAATATTAACTAAGCATTAACCTTTGGTTTGCCAACCATTTATCTAGTTACCTTATAATACAAACATGAAAGAGATAGATTAAAGACTTTACTCCTTTATTTTAATCTATTTTGTTGTTGTAGAGCTGATATGTAATAAATTTAACAATTTCAACCTATTCACACAATACCTCCTTTTAAAGTCTCTATAACAACTCTTTCAAAATAGGCTTAATAAGGATAATCATTACATGAAAAAATACATTTTTTTATCTTTGGTGGCAAGCATCTCTTTAGTTGCAGGAACTATAAAATTTGAAAATGCTCCTAATCATCCAATACATAAACTCCCCTCTAATAAGAATGAAATCTTCTCTTTTAATAGTGTCTTAAAAGACTCGATGTCTGCTGTTGTCAATATTTCAACATCAACTATTGTTCCAACCCAAAACAATCAAAATCGTCTTTTTAATGACCCTTTCTTTCAAGAGTTTTTCAATAACTATGGACAACAAAGACCACAAATACCGTCACATAGAAAACAAGAAAACTCTCTAGGTTCAGGAGTTATTGTCTCAAAAGATGGTTACATTGTAACCAATTATCATGTTATTGCTGATGCTGATGAAATTATTATAACTATGAATGGTTCAGACAAAGAGTACGTCGCAAAACTTATTGGTAGCGATAAAGGTAGTGATTTAGCCGTTATAAAAATCGAAGCCAAAGCGTTGAAACCCATTACTTTTAGTCATGCAAAAGATATAAAATTGGGCGATATTGTTTTTGCAGTAGGAAACCCTTTTGGCGTGGGGCAAACTGTAACCCAAGGAATTGTCTCGGCCTTGCACAAAGACCATGTAGGCATCAATCAATATGAAAATTTCATCCAAACCGATGCCTCAATAAACCCTGGAAACTCAGGAGGAGCTTTAATAGATTCACGAGGAGCATTAATAGGTATTAATGCAGCCATCCTTTCTCAATCTGGTGGAAACCATGGGATTGGATTCTCAATTCCTATAGACATGGTACGAAATGTTGTTAAAAAGCTTATTGAAAATGGAAAAGTAAGCCGAGGCTTTATTGGAGTCAATATCTCAAAGGTAACTCAAGAGTTGCAACGCCTATATAGACATAAAAACGGTGCCATTATTACGGATGTACAGTACAATTCCCCTGCATCTAAAGCCCAATTGCAACGAGGTGACTTAATCTATGCTGTTAATGGAAAAGAGATTAAAGACCCAAGTGAATTACAACGTACTATTACTGGATTTAGCCCCAAAGAGAACATCTCTCTATCCATAGAACGAGAGGGAAAAAACATTGATAAAAAGCTAATTTTAATGAGTAAAGATTCACAAGAACAAATCATCTCTAAAAATCATGCCACATTTAAAGGTCTATACCTTAGTGAACTCACACCTCAAATTAGACAACAGTATCAAATACCTTCCAATATAAAAGGGGTACTTATCGAGGACATAGTAGCCCAAAGTCAAGCACAACTAAATGGCTTTCGTCCAAAAGACATTATTATTCAAATTGAAAACTTGAATATATCAAATATTTCAAAGTTAAAACAAGCGTTTAACGCATATAAAAACACAAGTAAAAGAATCTATATTCATCGAAATGGTTATATTATTCTTTTAGTAACCAATTGACAACTCCACCCCATGAATGAGGTAGTTTTTCGCTATAATTTTGATAAAAAGGATTCTTATGAAAAAAATACTAATCGCACTGCTAACAGTTTTAGCCTTTGCTTCTAATCTCTATGCCGAAGATATGGAGATGGTTGATACCGATGGAAAAAGCTACAAAGTTGTAGGAACAAATAATGAGATAAAAATTGAAGGAATGGAAGGAAAAGTAGTCTTTTTAGAGTTTTTTGGTCTTAAATGCCCTGGCTGTAAAAAAATTATGCCAAACCTTATTGATGTACAAGAGAAATACAAAGATAAAGTCCAAGTCATGGCAATAGAGGTACAAAAAAATGATATTAACCCTATAAATGCCTATAAACAAGAACATGGAATTAACTATATAACACTATCTAATTATGATGTAGGTCGTGTGGTACGTTACATCATGGAAAAAAGTGGTTGGCAAGGGGCTATCCCGTTTGTCGTTGCTATTGATTCAAAAGGTCAAGTCCAATTTGCCCAAGCAGGTGTAATGTCAGAAGAAGATTTAGGACAATATGTTGAGAAGTTTTCAAAATAAACAACCACCATCTACAAGACGGAGGTTTTAACCTTATATTTATATCATTAACTACCCTATTTCTCTAAATATTTACTTATATCCACAGCACCTTTACCTGTAAATAGAGGTGCTTTATTTTTTAAACTTTTTGCCTTTATCTTCTTCTCTTGATTTTTGACTAGATTACCTGCAAGATTAAAAAACTCTATTTCACATTTAACCATCTCTTCATCTGAAAATGAGTGGTCAACACATTTTTTTACCTCAGTAACTCTCGTCAGAATATCTTTTATTGTTAACTTTTTAGCTTTAAAATCTTTGAAGTTTACTTTTGACTGTAGCAAGTTATCATAAGCATACATATTAA
>CAYPCV010000193.1:0-5651 GCA_964409295.1 uncultured Sulfurovum sp. | reverse complement strand
TAGATGATAATCCAAAGATTCAAAACGCTTAGAGATGATTTATGCCCTTTTAGACAAAGAAGCTCTCGTTAAACGAGGGCTTTCTATAGTAGAACTCTCCCAAAAAATTCAAGCTTTAAATATTCCCATTGCTCAATATCGAAATAAAGTAGGCTCTATCGAAGAAAAACGACACGATTTATTAGAAATTAGACGTTTTTATAGTGGACAATTAATTATAAATGACACGATTGAACTTATAGAGTATGCTGATGGTCTGCATATAGGTCAAGAGGATATTCGACTCTATTCCAATGATTTAACGATAGCTGTTACTCTTATTCGTGAAAAAATTGGTTCTAAACTTTTAGGACTCTCCACGCATAATAAAAAAGAAATTTTAGAAGCCAATGAATTGGATTTAGATTATATTGGTTTAGGTGCGTACAGAGGCACACAAACGAAAGCTGAAGCCAAAATATTGGCTTCAGAGGCTTTGGTGTTGGCAAAAGAGTCAAAGCACCTTGTTGGCTTAATTGGTGGTGTGAAGTTAAGTGACTCTTTTCCTAGTCAGATAAAATATAGAGTAATAGGAAGTGACCTTTATGAAAATTAACATTTATATTATTGATAAAAAGTCAAAAGACAAACTCTATGCTCCGTTGATAGAACACTATACAAAAATAGCCAAACCTTTTGCAAAAGTGGAAGTTTTTGAACTCTTTACAAAAGAGATTACTAAAGCACATGATATTTCCACAGAGGCTTCACAAAAAGCCTATACTCTAGCATTAGAAAAACATCTATCCGGTGCTTACAATATAGCATTAAATCCTGACAGTAAAGAACTAGATAGCTTTGAATTTTCAAATTTGTTTAAGGATAAAGGGGTTGTGAACTTCTTTATTGGTGGAGCTTATGGGCTTGAGAGCCGTTTTTTAAGACAATGTAATAAGGACATCTCTTTGGGTAAAATTACACTGTCACATAAACTGGCAAAAGTAGTACTAATGGAACAGGTATTTAGGGGATTGACAATTTTAAATAACCATCCATATCATAAATAATTAGGAGAGTATAAAATGTTGAATACAACAGAAGTTAATTTTTTTAAAACAGCATTAGAAGCAAGAAAAAAGAAAATAGAACATAATTTAAGTAGTACCTCAATCGAAATGAATGAGATGCGACGCAATGAACTTAAAGATGAAGGAGATCACGCTGCAATGTCACTAGAGACCGCAGTAGACAATGCTATTTTAGGACAACAGTCTAAAGAATTAGCAGAAATTGAACTAGCTTTAGGTAAAATGAAAAAGAATCTTTATGGTATTTGTGAGATGTGTGAAGAGGATATTAATATAGAACGTTTAAAGGTTAAAAACTTTGCACGTTTTTGTATTACTTGTCGAGAGGTTGTTGAAAAAGAACAACACTAAAAAGAGTAATATTTGAAAAAGCAAAACTAAAGGAGTGTTTATGCGTTTAGGTTTATATATTATAGCTTCTATAATATTAATGGCTATTGTGGGTATTTTTGTCTATATGATTCATCCTGGAAATTATTCTTATAATGAACTAGGATTTCCCTTGGAGCTTCCAATAGCTTTATGGATTGTATTACCAATGTTTGTTTTAATGTTGGCTTCGTTGCTTCATATGATGTTTTATGGAACAAAAAACTTTTTTAAATTTAAGAAGTGGGAAAAAGATACAGATACATTAGACGATGCTTTATACTGGGCATTATTAAATGAACCACAAGTGCATAAATTCAATTTACCTCAACTCAAACAGACAGCATCACTTTTATCGGTTTCAACGATAAAAGTGAATGGTAAAGTTACTCAAACTTCTGAAAAGTTAAAAGAGGCACTCTCCATAGTTTCTGCTATAGAAAAAGGAGAGTATGTTGATTTAAAAGCTAAAAAGCTTTCAAGAGTACTTTCTCCTGAAAATCCTCTTTTTAAACAGAATATTTTAAACCGTTTAGAGCAAGATGACACTTTCGCTGAAGAGGTTATTCAAGATAGACTTTCGTATGATGAAACTGTTTTTAAAGTTGCTATTAATAAATTTGCATCAACAACAACATTTACGCAAGCACAAAGACATGTTAACGCATTTGATAAAGAGAGCTTACTCATTTTATTAGAGCGTGTAAGTGATGAAGATGATTTAGGATTAACAAAAGATATTCTTGATAAATTTATTGTAAGTTTAGACTCTTCATTAGAGTGTTCAGACTATTTGCAAATGTCAACACTTATGATGAGACAGCTGTCTCCAGATGAAAATTTAATGCTTTGGAAATCTTATCAGTTAAAGTATTCTAAAGCTGAAATTGCTTATTTATATTTACTGTTTGAATACGAAATGATAGATAAAGCAGGCGATTATCTTCGAGAGCATGGAGATGATGACTTTAAACGTTTTAGAGCCTTATATGAGTTAAAAAAAGAAGATAAAAAATATAAAATTACAGACTTAATGAATATTCGTCATATCTGTGATGCTTAAAATTTAACTAAGGTAGATTTACTCTTTGACACCAACACTTGATTTTTCTAAACCACTTTTTGCCCTTGCCCCTTTGGCAGGCTTTACCGATTTACCCTTTCGTTCCGTTGTTAAAAAATTTGGAGTCGATTTAACCGTCTCTGAAATGATTAGTTCAAATGCTTTGGCATTTAAAAGTAAAAGAACTTTTAAAATGCTAGAGAAAAACCCCCTTGAAAATCCTTATAGCATACAGATTGCAGGTTCAGACCAAGATATTATCCGTCAAGCTGTTGAGCTTTTAAATGAACGAGATGGAATTGATATTATTGATTTAAATTGTGGTTGTCCTGCACCTAAAGTGGTTAACAATTTGCAAGGCTCTTCACTATTAACCGATTTACCTAAAATGGCAGAGACCATTAAAACTATTAAAAAATACTCTAATAAAGAGTATACTTCTGTCAAGATACGTTTAGGTTTTAATGATAAAAATCATGTTGAAATAGCCAAGATTTGTGAAGATAATGGAGCTGATTATATTGCTGTGCATGGACGAACCAAAGCAGGAAAATACAAAGCCCCTGTTGACTACGATGCGATTAAAGAGATTGTAGAGGCAGTAAATATTCCTGTTTTAGCTAATGGCGATATTACAACACCTCAAAAGGCAAAATGGGTTTTAGAACATACAGGAGCATCAGGTGTAATGGTAGGTCGTGGAGCTGTTGGAAAACCTTGGATTTTTCAACTGATGAAAAACTATCTAAATGGTACAGGAAGCTCGGAACTAACTTCAGCATTGGTTCAAGAGGTTATTTTGGAACATTTTGACCAAATGGTACACCACTATGGAGACCATGGAGCAATTATATTTAGAAAGCACCTACACACTTACTCCAAAGCAGGCTATCAAGGTGCATCAAAATTTAGAGATTTGGTTAATCGTATCGAAGATGTTTCAGAGATGCGAGAGGTAAGTAAAGCATTTTTTGCACAAGAGATTAGTAATTTGTAAATTCAATTTTATAGAATTTACAAAATTTATTAAACTCCAACCATTACAGAAACCACTATTAAATCAGTATAAAGTTCAAAATGTTTTCCTTTTAAGCTATGAGTAAAAGCCTCTTTTCTCTTTCTATCTTTAATATTTAGTTGTTCTGCAAGAGGAATAAAAATTGCTGATTCACTATTTTTTACGGCTAAACGAATTGTTTCAAAATTACTATTTACATACTTTTGTGTAATCTCTAAAAGTTGAGTATATGTAAATCCGTTAATCATTTTTGTTGTCTCTTTTACCTCGTAGAGTCTACTCATATTTTGAACAAGCTTTTCACTTACTCGTTGAGTGTTATGGAAGATGGTCTTATAATCTTTGTTTAATTGAAATATAATCTTAGAGTAGTGAGTGGCTTCTATTCCTGCTAACTCTAGGATACGATTAAGATGTTTCCCCTCTTTAGCTTGAATCTCTTCTTTTAGTGCATCGTAATGTTTTTTGGCATATATTTCTACTTTTTCTCTTTTTATTTTTGATGAATTGTTATCAAAGACAGAGTCTATAATTGTCCCTGGAAGTTGTAAAATATTGAGATAATTCCCATCTTTTGAGCTACAACTCATTAATGTTAAAGCCATAATAGCAAGAGCAGATAATTTAACCATTTTATTTCCATTCATTATATTTTCCTTTTGTTTGAGTATTATACTACAAGATTAATTATTTGCGTTAATGAATGTATGTATGAGTTATGTTATAATTTAGATAACTTAAGAATATAGGGAAGAGATGAATTACGAAACGTATAAAAAACAGATAAACAGTGCAATAGAAGAGCTAAAAATGTTGGAGTTATACCGATTAGACAGTGACCGTGAGTTACTTAAAGAGGCTTTTGATATACTCTATAAAAAAGAGATTTTTACACTCTATAATGTAGATAAATCTCTGCATAATAAGTATAAATTTATACTTTTTTCGATGCTAACAAAATATTCAGGTTCTTTGGCTTTTTTGTCCATTCAAATCTTGGCATCTCATGCTATTATGGCAGGAAATAATTTTGCTAAACGAGAGGAATACTTTGCTAAAAAGTGTGGAATAGCCATTAATCATCTGCGTGCTCCTGTAACAGTGGTTTCAGCTACGCAATGTGAAGGTGGATATAAATTAAAGGGGCAACTTACTTGGGCAAGTGGTTATGAGATATTTGATACCCTATTAATTGGTTTTCATCATGATGGTCGTGAATATGAAGCAATGGCAGGGTTTAAAAGCTCTGAAAATTTTAAAGTAGGGGACGTTGCTACTAGCTTTGTAGGAAATAGTATGGCTACGGTAAATATTGAGTTAAATGATTTTTTTGTTCCGTATGAAGATGTGGTCTCTTCTCAAATTATGGGGAATTATACTAAAAATAAATCTATCTCTAAAACGGTTCATTTTGCACTATATGGAGTAGGTTTAGGAGCTGTTGAATCTTTACAAGATGTAGAAGTTAAAGCTTCTGCTAAAGCTCAATTAGAAAGCATAAAAGAGCAGTTTTTAAATACAAACAGTGGCGAAGTAATGGATAAATTACGCATTGAACTTTTTACGCTTATTCAGAGTCTTATTACCACAGGTATGGTGCTGTATGGAGGAAAATCTATTCTTATAGAAGAGACAATGCAACGCTACTACCGAGAGTTAATTATGTTTAATTCAAACGGTTTAAACAGCACTATAAAAGGGCTGTTTAAAGAGAACTTTTTATCTAGATAACTGCATATGAGAAGTTGAACTTTTGTTTGACTTCTTATTATAACGATGGTTTTGATTGCTATCTCTTGGTTGTGAACTTCGAGTTCTCATTCGGGTATCACTTCGGCGTTCATCTCTATTTTCATAGCTATTGTGGTTACTGTGGTTTTGATTTCTATAATTACTGTTTCTATGCTCATTATAACGAGTAGTATCATTTCTATAACTGTTTCGATTGGTATTGGTATGCATTCGAGCATTATCACGAGAATAACGGTAATCATTGTTGTAGTAACGATTTGAATTATTATAATAATTTGAGTTTGAACGATACGAATTTCGATATGATGGTCTGTCGTAATAATGCCCGTATATTATACAGTTTGGTTCTCTATAACGATGAACTCGGTTCCAATTATTTCTA
>CAYPCV010000192.1:0-4670 GCA_964409295.1 uncultured Sulfurovum sp. | reverse complement strand
GAGATGCAATCGATGAGGTATGTTCCTTTGTTGTTGATGACCAAGGGCAAATCAAAAGGCTCTTCGATACTTATAAATTTATCTTCGCGTTGCCACTGGTGTGTATAGAGACGCTCTTGCATCTCTTGGTCGTTGTACGAGTTGTCGTAAGTGGCGATGTAGTAGGGCTTTTTATCGTAGGTCAATTCGATTGCTTTCTCTTCTGCAAGTTTACTTTTTCCTGATTTTTGACCACCATAATAGAGAATTTTCATTTTAAAAACTCTTCTACTTCTTTTGTTATCGCTTGTGCAGAGAGGGCATTTAAAAATCCATATATCAATGAACCACCTGCACCCACACCCTCTTTGGCTTCGCCTTCATCATACAGTTTTAGGGCAGGATGCTCACTTAGTGAAAAGTCAAAATCAGAATAGTAGGCATGAATAGGGAAACTTAGCAGTTCTAAGAGAGCTTTTATATCTGAGTTTTTATCTTCTGCAACCCATTTCGTTGTACAGAGTGCCAAGTTCGAACTTTGCATAGTTCCACCCATAAGCTTTAGCATTTTATCAACAATAAGCAGAACACACGCCATCTGTGTTCCCCCTGCTAAAACGATTTTTATTTTGTTGTTCAGCCCCAAGATAAACCCTGCATTAAAGATAAGCATATTATCCGAAACTTTAGAGAGAATCTGAAAAATATCATCTTTTTCTGCAATATGAGAGAGTGCCAATTTCAGGGTTTTTTCACGAATATCATTGGGTACATCTTTAAAAGAACTAGAAAAGCACTTTTTGACTTTATATTTTAGTCCAATAGCTGTTGCCATTGCCGTAGTTGTTCCACTAGGAACGGATTCTCCTAAAATAATATACTCATCTTGGCACTCATACGCTTGTCCAAAGGCTATACCTTTTTGAAAGACCTCTTGAGCATCTATATCTGCACCCTTGGCGATACTTTGGCTTGGGTTTATGTCAAAATTATGAAGTTTAAAGTACTCTACTTTTGGTTTTGTCTCTAATCCTAGGTTCAGTAGTTCTACACGACCATATGGTGCTAAGAGATGTATAGCTCGTGTAATCAATGCAGGGGTTGGTACGCCTTTTGGTGTCTCTGCAATGTTTTCCAAACTGCGAACTTCGCCACTACAAACAAATTCACTGTCAAGCGTAGGAGTCAAGTGTATCATCCCTGGGATTCCAGCTTGGGTAATTCCTGCTATATTGGCTGTTTTACTATTACTAAGTGCCAACATAAAGGTGGCTTTTTTACCTCGTAGTGACTCTATAAAATCTATATTTCCGATGATTGGTTTTATCATGTGTTTCTCTTTTTTTTGAATGACGACATTATACTCTCTTTTTTGTTGCAAAAAAATAGATATTTACGCTATACTATTTATAATTTAAAGTAAAAATAATAATAAGGCTAGATTATGAATGGATTACTTAGGTCAGCAATTTTCATTACATTTGTCTCTATCTCTTTGGGTGCAGAGAGTAATGTGACTACAGAGACAAACACAACTGCAACAAACAGAGAACAAAATGCTACTACTGCAAAAGCTGATAAAGCTCAGAAACAGTTGGAAGAGCAGATGAAAAAAGAGCAAAAATTTGCTAAAGAACAGCGATTTTATCAAGGGGATGAGTACGATTTATCAGCTCATGAAGTCGATTTGTCTACATTAGATTCAATTCCTTTAATCGAACCAGATTATGATTTTAATATGGATGATGTTTATGATTAAGTAGAGTAATATATCAAGAGTGTTCTCTTTGACAACACCCTTTTTATTATTTAATTGACGCTTCAAACATCTTAACAGCTTTGTTCATGTTTTTAAGTAGAGGCATATTTAGCTCTTCTGCTTTTTTCAAAGAAGCATCGCTTGTATCAGCTTTTACAACAATCTCTTTGTAGTCAGCCCAAAGTTTTGCAACAACGCCTAACTGTTTTTTAATATCTTCATTTTTACATTTGTCAGTTAAACCTTTAAGTGTTGTCTCAAAAAGCTCTCCTGTTTTTTTAGCATTTGCTTTGTTTGCATTTGCATCAATTCTATTTGCAACTAAAAGTAGCTCTTTTGTCATCTTTTGAGTAAGCATTCTCTGTTTACCTGCAAGGTTAATAGTTTTTGCCATCTCTGGGTCAAGTTTTGAACCGCTTGCTTTTGCAAACATTCCAACTGCTTTATTCATATTTTTAAGAAGAGGAAGGTTCTCTTTTGCAATTGCTTCAAGAGTTGCTTTATCACTTTTTCCTGCAACTACTTTGTCGATATTTGCTTTAAATGGTGTCCATAGTTTAGTTACTACTTCAAGTTGAGCCAAAATATCTTTGTTCTCTGTTTTTGGCAGATTTAAATCTGCATCTCCTGCAACTAAACCTTTTAGTGTTTTATCAAAAAGCTCTGCTGTTTTTGTAAGGCTCGCTTTATTTGTATCAACATCAATTCCCTTTGCCATAAAGAGTGCCTCTTTACTCATTTTTTGAGTAAGCATTCTCTGTTTACCTGCAAGATTGATAACTGTACCACTCTGCTGTTTTGTCTGTGCTACTGCTGTTTTTGCATCTGCTTTTGGTGCTTCATTTGCTACTAAGCTCATTGATAAACATGCACTTACTGCTACGATTGAGAATATTTTTTTCATTTTTTTCCTTTTTATTTTCAAAAAGTATAGTGATAAACTATACAGTAGAAATGTAACATAAAAGAATTTTAAATAAGTTTAACTTAATATTATAATAAATAAAAATTATCTATTTGTTAGGAGTTGTAACTATTTTTCTGTTGCTAGACACTTATCCCGTAATCATTCTCAAAACCTGCGAAACCCCCAAGCCCATAAACGTTCCCACGATATACCCCATCATTGCCATTAAAACTCCAATTGGGATAAGGGCTTTATGGTATGCTCCTGCTAAGATAGGGGCTGATGCTACTCCTCCGATATTGGCTAGTGACGCTACCCCTAAAGAGAACAAGTCCAATCTGAAAAGTTTTGCAAAAACTACCATAATGGAAGCGTGAATAAGAATAATGATAAACCCTGCTACAATGTAGAGTGGGGCTTGGCTAAGTTCGGCAAAGTTGGCTCGTGAAGCGATGAGGGCTACTATGAGATAGAGCATGATATTTGCCAAAGGTTCTGCTGAAGCCTCTTTACTTAAAGGGGTCATTCCAAAAGCTATACCTGCCAAAGTAGCAAAGATAACAATCCATGTGGTGTTGGTCAAAAAGCTTGTGGTCGGAAGCAATGGGGCGATGGTTTGGGCGATAACCGAGACCATAAGGGCTAGACCCAACATCATAAAGAGAGAAGGGAAATTTATGGATTTCTTCTCTTTTTCGTTATTAAGGGTTGAACCCAAGGTCTCTAATATTGAACCGTCTGCTTTTGTCCAAGTGTTAAACTGTTTGGCAAAAGGGACTAAGGCTAAGAGTATCATAACCCAAATGGCATAATCTATAGAGTCGATTAACAGCACATAGCCCATTTTGGAATCGGGTAACTCTAGGGCTGATTGAATGGCTACCATGTTGCCTGTTCCACCCATCCATGACCCACTCAATGCACCAAATGCTTTCCACGATTCGGCTTCAAAAAAGCCATTCATCAGAGTAAACATCACAATAAAGCCTAAAGAGATACTAAGCGATGCCAAAAAGAATGTGAGTAGAATTTTTTTGCCTAGTTTAAATATTTTTCGTACATCACTTTGAAGCAACATCAAAAATATCATGGCAGGTAGAAGGTTTGATTTAAAGGCTTTGTAGGCAGAGTTTATCTCATCGGTTTTTGTCCAAAGCTCCAAAGTGGAAAGGGTCATAACCGTAAAGTATAAAATAACAATGGCAGGCAGATATTCAAAAAATTTGGCTTTTGTTTTGGCTTCTAAAAAGACAAGCATCGAGGCGATAAAGAGTAAAACTGTAAGGTATGGGAAAGCGTTGGTTATCATAAGTCTGTTCCAAATAGATATTTTAGGGGGATTATAGCAAGTCTCTTAAAATAAGTAGATTTAATAAAGCTCATGATATACTTAAAAAAATTAAATTCATTTTTTTTGGCATAAATGGCACAAAAGGAGAATCCATGAAGTTAATAGATAACCATTGGGTCGTTTTTGATGGGGGTGTATTGGTTGGGGAACTCTCGTACAAAGAGGGAGCTTATCAATTTGTCTATAGCCCTACTTATAAAGGAAAAGCATTTGATGGTTTAGCTAAAAACATGCTTCACTCTTCTATAGAGCTTTTTCCTCTTTTTGAGAATCTAATACCCGAATATGAACGCAGAGAGAAGCTTCTTTTTGGTAAAGAGATATTAGCCGAAGTTTTACCACAACTCTATAACAGTCATGGCTCACTCGATTTTGTTGCAAAAGATAAGCTTTTCCAATACCAAAATAATGAGCAACAACGTCCAAGTTGGTTGAGTGTCAAGCAAGAGATTTTAGGAGTAAATGAGTTCCCAAATATTTTGTAGTTGACGATTGAAATTAATGATGATATTTTAAACGATACAAGCAATACCGAACACTCAAATCTAAGTGGGTATCAGACCAAAATAGATGTTAATGTTGATTGGAAAACCAAAAGAGTGTTTGAAGCAGGGAGTGCCACGTATCTTTTGAAACCTAGAAATCTTGAACATAATGATTATTTTGGAAGAGAT
>CAYPCV010000191.1:0-4303 GCA_964409295.1 uncultured Sulfurovum sp. | reverse complement strand
TAGTAGTAGTTAAAAGGGAAAGCTTAGAATTCATGATAAAAAGAAGTTCATTTAAGATATTTTTGGCAGTACAAAATGCACTTTTTTTAAGAGAACTGAGTATGCGTTTTTCCTCTGGACGCATGGGTATGTTTTGGACATTTTTTGAACCATTCTTTCAGATTCTTATATTTGTTCTGATTAAATTAGTACTTTTTGGTACAGGAGAGAGTACTTTTGATTTTGCTGTTTTTTTAGCATTAAACTTTACTGCATTTAATATGTTTAAAAATATAGTGGTTAAATCAACTGCATCCTTTAAGGCAAATAAAGCACTGTTTTTGTATAAGCAGGTAAAACCTATAGATACTATTATTGCACGTAGTATGGTGGAGGTTTTTATTTCATCTATCATTATCGCTATCTTTATCTTACTTGGTTTATATTTTGATTTTGATATGAATGTAAAAGATTTGACAATGGTTACATTTGGCTTTGTTTCCTTAATTATCTTTGCCTTCTCTTTAGGAGTTTTTATGGCTGTATTAAATGTTTTTATAGACAGTGTTGGTAAATTAATTAATTTTTTTATGACAGCATTGATGTTTGCTTCAGCAGTATTTTATAGTATAAAGGTTCTACCTGTAGATTTACAAAAACTTTTAATGTATAATCCTGTAGCAAATTTTATGGAAATTATTCATGGTTCTTATTTTTATACCTTAGATGATACATTGGTTTCTTATGAGTATATTTTTATTTGGACACTTTCTCTACTCTATATTGGTTTATGGCTCTATGTAAAACTTGAAAAGAGGATTATAGCTTTATGATAGAGTTAAAGAATGTATCAAAATCATTTAAAACGAAGCACAGTAGAAAGTATATTTTAAAAGATATGTCGATTGTTATTCCCTCAGATAAAAATATTGGTATCTTAGGAAGAAATGGAACAGGAAAATCAACGATTATGCATATGTTGGGGCAGATTGAGTTTCCTGATAAGGGAACAATTACATCTGATAAAAGTTTCTCTTGGCCTTTAGGACTTAGAGGTGGATTTGTAGGAAATATGACAGGAAAAGCAAATATTAAATTTGTTTGTAGATTATATGGTAAATCGGCGAAAGAGATTCAAAAAACTGTAGATTTCGTGAAAGAATTTTCAGAGCTAGATGACTATTTTGATATGCCAATTAAAACATATTCGGCAGGAATGAAATCTAGACTTAGTTTTGGACTAAGTCTCTCTTTTGATTTTGATTATCTTTTAATTGATGAGACACTCTCTGTTGGGGATGCTCGATTTCGTAAAAAATCAAAAGAGGCACTATTGAAAAAAATAGAAAGTTGTAATGTCTTGTTAGTTTCTCATGATATGGGAACACTTAGAGATATATGTGATGTAGGGATTGTTGTTGATAATGGTAAAATGCGTTACTTTGATAATATTGATAATGCAATTAATGAATATGTTGCTATTAATAAATAAATAATAAATAGAAAAGGTATGTATGAAGAAAATTATGTTTATATTTATCGTTGTCTACATATGTACTGGATGTACAAAGTTGAAATCGGTTGTTTTAACACCAAGTGTTGTGGATAGAGAACAGCTCTCATGTAATAAAAGAGCTCAACCTAAAAGCTTGCAACTTTTAGAACAGCAATATCGCTGTACAAGTCAATAGTAGGAGAGTATGGTGCGTTTTATAATTTTATTTTTTAAATTTTTATTTTTATTTTTATTTATTTATAGTATCTATTACATATTTTTTATAGAGACAGAGAAGTATTCTTCTAAGAGTGTAATTATGATTAAAGATTTATCGCAAAAACAGACAACTTCTCCTTTAAGTTCATTGCTCTTACCTTCTGGGTCAGAATCACTGACCGATGCCAAATTGTTAGGAGTTTATATTAAGTCTGCTGATATGTTTATGGTGTTAAATCAAGAATTTAATTTAACAGAATATTATAAGAGTTCAGAGATTGATTTTTTACATCGTCTTTCTGATAATATCTTTTTACCAAGTTACTTTTTTAATATGCAAAATGTTTTAACTGAATATAATAAAGATTTGTTAATTGTTTATGATGAAGCTTCAGCTACTATAAAAATAGGTTTTTCTCATGCCAATGCTAAAACAGCTCAAGAGATTGTGAAAAAAATTATTGCTCAATCATCAAAAGTACTTAATCGTTTTGAGAATCAAAATACAGAAGTTATTTTAAAATTTTTACAATCACAAGAGAAGCAAAAACATCAACTCTTTATCAACTCTTTAGAGGAGTTATTATTGTATCAAAATAAAAATAGAACTATTGATCCTAAAGTGGATATAGAGGTTAAGAACAAGATATTAGCAGGGCTAGAGAGCGAATTGATTCAAAAAAATGTATCTTATAATAGTAAAGCTCAATATTTAAATTCAAAAACAGCAGAGATGAAGCTTTTAAAGGGAAATATAGAGTATATTAAAAAAAGTATTCAAAAAATTAAAGCAGAGATTACGGGAACTAGAGGTCAAAAAGAGTTAAATGCAAATATGTCAGATTTTACCCTCTTAAAGAGTAAAGTAGAGTTTAACAAAGAGTTATATATTCAAACATTAGTAAAACTAGAAGAGACAAAAGTGTTAATTAGTCAAAATACAAAAAATTTAATCGTTGTGACCAAAGCACAAGTATCTGATAGTTATAGCTATCCAAATAAGATAAAAGACACTCTTTCTATTTTAATAGTTTTGAGCTTTTTATATGGGATTCTAACCCTAATTCTTACTATTATACGAGACCATAAGGATTAATAATGAAAAAAAGTATACTAATTCTACTTCTTTTAGTTGCTCAATTGTGGGCTATTGATGTTGCTATGCAACAGATAAAAAGTGATAAAAGTCAGCTTGTAGCTACTGAAAAAGCTTATTTTGGAGAAGAGATTTTTCAAGGTAATTTCAAAGAGAATCAACAGTTTAGATATAATCCCGATTATGTTATTAATGTAGGAGATGTAATTTCGCTAAAGATGTGGGGAGCGTATGAGTTTTCTTCTGAACTCTCTGTTGATAAACAAGGAAATATTTTTATTCCAAAAGTTGGAGAAGTTCATCTTCTAGGACTCTCTAATCGCAAGCTAAAAAATAAAATTCAATCATCTGTAAAGAGAGTTTTTAATAGTAATGTGTATGTGTATGCCGATTTAAAGCAGTATCAACCTATTTCTGTATTTGTTTCAGGTTCAGTTCAAAAAGTAGGACTTTACAAAGGACTCTCTACCGATTCTCTTTTACAGTTTATTGATAAAGCAGGTGGAATTCTTAGAGGGCAAGGCTCTTATAGAAATATTACTATTTTACGAAATAAGCAAGTGGTTCAAAATATTGATTTGTATCCATTTTTACTTAATGGTCAAATTGATATGTTTCAATTTAGAAATGGAGATGTTATTGTAGTCAATCCTGTTCGTAATTTTATTGAAGTAAGTGGAGATGTTAATCGACCCTATATCTTTGAACTACTTTCGGACTCTTCTAGTGTTCAAGAGATTATGCGTTTTATTATGCCAAAACCAACAGCTAATCGTTTTATGTTAACGAAATGGCAGAATGGTCAAGAGATAACAAATGAACATCCTTTAAATGAAGCAGGTAATTTATTTGTAACAAAAGGGACAAAGTTAAAGTTTTTCTCTGATTATTATGTGAATAACCTTGAGATAATTGTAGAGGGAGAGCATAAAGGCTCTAAAAAAATAATGGTTAAAAAAGGAACATCTCTTTATGATATTCTTTCTAATGTAAAATTTACTCCTTTATCTGATATTAAAAATGCTCGCCTCTATCGTAAGAGTGTAGCCAATACTCAAAAGCAACTTATTGAGACGATGTTAAAAGATTTAGAAGCAAGAGCATTTACTTCTGATTCTTCAACAACAGAAGAGGCAACAATTAGAAATAAAGAGTCACAGACAATATTAAAATTTGTTGAAAATGCTCGAAAAATTCAACCTTTAGGACAGGTAATTATTTCTAATAAAGATAACTTAGATAAAATATATCTTGAAGAAGGTGATAGAATCGTTATTCCTAAATATTCTAATGTAGTTATAGTTCAAGGAGAAGTTAATATTCCAAATGCTTTGGCTTATAGAGAAAATTATACTATAGATGATTATGTTGATGCCTGTGGAGGCTACGGAGAACGTGCAAATATGGATAAAATATTGCTTATTAAAGCAAATGGACGAGTAATCCAACACTCTTCTGGAGATTTCTTTTCTGATACTTCTACTTTAAAAGTTGAAGCAGGAGACTCTATTTTA
>CAYPCV010000190.1:0-18123 GCA_964409295.1 uncultured Sulfurovum sp. | reverse complement strand
ATCTAAATCACTAGCAATTAGTTGTCTAGTAATATAAAGTGCTGGAGACTCTCTTAAATCATCAATGTTTGGTTTAAATGCCAAGCCCATACAAGCTACTTTTGCTTTTCTTCCATGCTCTTTTTCAAATTTTAAGGCTTCATTCTTTATTTTTTCTATAGCCCACTCTGTTTTATAAGTATTTACCTCTCGGGCTGTTCTTATAATCTTGGCATCATCTCCACCTGCATGAACAATAAACCATGGGTCAACAGCAATACAGTGTCCACCTACCCCTGCTCCTGGTTGAAGAACATTTACTCTTGGGTGTCGATTGGTAAGAGCAATGAGTTCCCAAACATTAATTCCAAACTTATCACATAACATAGAGAGTTCGTTAGCAAAGGCTATGTTAGTGTCTCGAAAAGAGTTCTCTGTTAATTTTGCCATCTCTGCTGTTTTTGCATCAGTAGAAAGAACTTCTCCATCTACAAATGTTTTATAAAACTCAACAGTTTTCTCAGTTGCTTCTTTTGTTGTTCCACCAACAATTCTATCGTTTTCAACTAATTCACGCATAATTTGTCCAGGAAGAACACGCTCAGGGCAATGTGCAATATAGAGTTTAGAGGTATCAATACCTTCTTCTTTTAGTACTTCTTCTACTTTATCTGTTGTTCCAACAGGAGAAGTTGATTCTAAAATAATAATATTACCCTCTTTTACATAAGGTACAATCGCCCGTGTTGCAGAGAGTACATAATCAATATTAGGAACAAACCCTTCATGAAAAGGGGTAGGAACAGCAATAATAAAAACATCTGCCTCTACAGGAACCAATGTTGCTTTTAATTTTTCACTTTTTACAGCTGCCTGTACAAAAGTATCTAGTTCAGGCTCAACAATATGTATTTCACCCCTATTAATAGTGTCTACTGTAGTTTGAACCACATCAACACCATGAACATCATAACCCTTATTTGCTAACAATGCTGCTGTGGGAAGTCCAATATATCCTAAACCTATTACACATATTTTTTTCATGAATAAACCTTTATTAATAAACATACTAAACAATAAAAATATAAAACTTTTAAAAAAAAATTAGAAAATAAGCTTTATAAACAAATCAGTTAATATTTATTATTTATTATTGTATAATATTTTATTTATTAGAAAGATTAAACTTATAAAAAAAATTAATAAATAACAGGTTATTTCACTCGACCATCAACAATAGGCACAAAAAGACAAGGTTCAATGGACTCAGTTATAATCTTTCCATCGAGTTTAGAGTAGCGAGTAATAATCTGAAAACCATTCTTTTCTATAGGTGCAAGTAAGATACCACCTTCGGCTAACTGTTCAAATAAAATGAGAGGAATATGATTTGCTGTAGCTGAAAAGATAATTCTATCATATGGAGCATATTTCTTCCAACCTCGTTGACCATCATCAAAACGGGTAAAAATATTATTAATTTTTTCTGAACGAAAACGCTCTTTTGCCTCTTTTAGTAAAGAATCTATACGCTCTATGGTAAAGACTCGTCGACAAAGCTTAGAGAGAATTGCCGCTTGATACCCACTACCACAGCCTATCTCTAAAACCGTATCAACCCCATCAAGTTGAAGATACTGTGTCATCTTTGCAACCGTT
This sequence comes from uncultured Sulfurovum sp., assembly GCA_964409295.1. Taxonomy (GTDB): domain Bacteria; phylum Campylobacterota; class Campylobacteria; order Campylobacterales; family Sulfurovaceae; genus UBA1140. Next base: position 16,485 of record CAYPCV010000190.1, on the reverse strand, counting down.
AAAGGCGAAGAAATCCATTGATTTTGTTGCATAGGTAGTGCATCTAGTTTAAATGCCATTCGTCCAAAACCTTTGGGGACAAAACGTTCCCTATTGACTTGATAAAATGCGTTCTTTATATTGGGATAGAGTTTAAAAACTGTATCTATCTCTTCTACCATACGAACTTGCTCTCTCTCTTTTGTCACTATATTACCACTCTATCCCTATCAATTAAAGAGAATTTTATCTAAAATGCTATTAAAAAAAGTTAACAAGATGGATGAAAAGATAATTCGATATAATAATCACAAATTACAATAAGGAAGAATAATAGCTCTATCCTTAATATAATGATGAACATAATAATCAACTTTATTTTTAAATACAGGACGCTCTTTGCAACAACTTTATTCTATTCTCTTTTCACTGTTTCTAATAGGCTGTACCAATAAGAATATCTCTTCAGAATGTTCCACAGGAATGATGCTCTCTATGGAAAAAGAAGAACAACTTCAAAAAGCAAATATTTTAAATAACCGAGGAACAGATGCATACATTGACAACAATTATAAATTGGCTCTTCAATATTTTCATCAATCCCTACTAATAAAAGAGCGTGTTCTAGGAACAGATGATTTAAATACAGCTACAGGATATAATAACTTAGGGCTTATCTACAAGAAACAGGGAAAACTTGAAAAAGCGTTACTATATACAACAAAAGCTTTAAAAATTCGAGAAAAATTCTTGGGAACAAACAGCAGTCAAACGGCTGAAAGTTATAACAATTTAGGAACCGTTTATGCCTCTATGGGCAAAACGTCTAGAGCCATTAACTTAACTGAAAAAACACTTCATATTAAAAAAAATATTATTCAAAAAGAACAAGCAGATATGGCGATTAGTTACAGTAATTTAGCCGTTTTACACGACAAGCTCGGACATATACAAGAGGCTATAAATTACTACAAACAAGCGTTAGAGATTAATAAAAAAATCTTTGGAGAAGAGCATGATATTACTCAACGAAACTACCAAGACATTACGCAACTCTATTTTGCATTAAAAGATTACAAACAGGCTAAAAATTATGCTAAATACTTAATCAAAAATACTCCAAAAGTTGAACTTGAAGATATTCATGTTAATTCATATTAATCATACGATGACTCTTTTTTATCTCTTTTAGGTCGAGGTCATGTTCAAGTTCTTCTAAACTATCGTCCATAAAAACCTCTCCCCAAGGAGAGATAATGGCTGAAGAGCTTGCCATATCATCATCTGCTGAATTACTAACAACAACAAAAGTTTGATTCATAATTGCCAACGCTTGTGAAAGGACTTCTAGGTGTTGTTTACGAGGTTTTCCCCAACGTGCAGGAATCAAAACAATGTCTGCTCCCTCTAGCTGTTTCCATAACTCTTTAAAACGTAATTCAAAACAGATTAAAATACCATAAGAGACATCGTCAATAGTAAATTTGACTATATCCTCTTGTAGCCCTGCTTTAAAATATTTAGTCTCATCTCCAAGGGTAAAAAGTCTATACTTATTTTGTTTATGAATAACTTTATGATTATGAATGACCAATGCTTGATTAACAAAGTCCTTGCCCTCTTTTTTGGTCATGGTTAACACAAGAATTTTATCAGAAACAGCTTTTAAAAGTTGAGATAGAGCTATTTCATAAAAATCTGCCACACTTTCAAAATTTTCATAATCAAAATCAGTCAAATAGAGTTCAGGAGCAACAATAAGTTCTGCCTCGGTATTTTTGATAATAGAGAGAAGCTTTTCAAGGTTCTCTTCATAAGTTTTTTTGGTTTTAAGTTGTAAGCTCATAACAGACAAACTCTTATTTTTAGAAGTCATCAAAATTTAAACTTCCTTATCTTTGGTCATATCAAGCTCTTCTTTTGATTTTAAATCATAAATTCTCTTTATATTCATAGAGTTTTTTCCTCATTTTCTAAAATAATGTAACGCTTTTTTAATCTAAAGTAATTATACAAATAATAACTTTAGAATATTTTAGCTAGAGTAAAATATGAAAAAATTAGAAGTTGAATAAATTATGTAATTTTTAAATGGAGGAGAAGCTCTCTATAATAGTTAATCATATCAAGAGTATAGATATCAAATAAATTAAAAACTTGATAGTTTCATATCTTTCCTAACTAAAGGAAACATGGGAAAAGTTTAAAGAAATTATATAAATATGAAATATAAAACTATCTATGAGAGTCATTTGGGAAATATTGAGGAGAATATCACGACTCTCATGCCGAGAGTATATCTCTACAATGTGTCTCAATCGTGAACAATCTTCTTTTTATAAAAAAATCCTAGAAAGTATCAGAAAGCATATTGTTAAAATATATTTTAAGTTAAATTATGTTAAACTTTATTTATATTTAACAAATAAAGTTAAATATAATGATAAGGAGTAATCTATGTATGACTTTAAATATAAAATTAATGAGCATCAGCGATTTAATACCTATGAACTATATATTCAAAATGATAAAAGACAGAGCCATTCCTATGAAACCATACGAAACAGTCTCTTTTTTATTATTTTAGTTCTTACTATATTTATCATTGGAGCTTTTACACAAAAAAGTTATCATAGCTATAAAATGAAACCTAATCTACAAGAACTAAAGATAAAAGAGATGAAAGTTTCAACACTTGCTACTCAAAAACTTGCCCATTTAGAGCTTACAAAAGCGATTACAAACAGCGTCGTTAATAATTTACAAGCCAATAGAGATATTAAAACAATGAATTATAACGAGCTTAAACTTATTATTAAAAAGGTTGTTACGAAAATTCAATCAAAACCCAATACAACAGAAGCCATTTAGGAACAAAGGAGTAATTATGTATTACAATTCAAATAAAAACAACAGTGCATACTATAATGCATATAAACAGGAGATGGCAACTTTAGAAGATTATCACGATGAGTTCTCTTTTCAAAAAGTTCTAAAAATTGGAATAATAATTCTATCCTTAGGACTAATTAGTATTTTAAGCATCTATCTGATTAAATCCTTCTATACAGAAAAAGAAGTCTCTACTACAGTACAGAATGTCCAACAGACATCAAAAGAGAAGATTGCAAAAGTACTTTTCTCGGAAAAGAGCTTACCTAAAAGTATTCAAGTAGAAGAGTCTATACCAGAAAAGAAAACCATAGCCAAAAGTTCTGAAGTTAGTCCAAGAGACGTTGCACTTATTGTCAAAATTATTCTTGCACAGATGAATCATAAAGAGGAAATCTCTTTAGAAAAACAACTTTTATCTGCTGAGAAGAACGAAGTTAATAGTAAAACACTTAAAGAGAGTAACCATTATAATAAAGTCATTGTAAGCTCTTCAGAAAAGAATAAGAGTCCATTAGAGAGAAGCTTTTTCTCTTCGAAAGAAAGCTCTTCAAGCTATGAAGAAGCACTCAATAAAGAGCTTGATGTACGCTCAAATGAAATGAGAATAATTATTGTTCAAGAAGGAGATACGCTTTCTAAAATAGCTAAAAAAGCTTATGGAGACATTGATGCTTATCCTAAAATTTTCAAAGCAAATCCAGAACTTTTAAAAAATCCTGATGAGATTTTTGCAGGTCAACGGCTACGAATCCCTGCATAAAATAGCGTATGTCAAATTAAGAATATCCTGCTATATTTAAAATTATTTTTTGAATATTAGGAGAAATTATGGATTACATGTTTCAAGAGGGTTTTTTAGGTACAAGAGCCCCTTTTTTTATGGATTTTGTTACAATTATTGTAGCATTTCTACCCTTTTTGGTTTTGCTTGCTATTAGCATGGCAAAAAGAAAATCGTATAAGTTACACGCCTTCACTCAAACCCTTATTTTTATTGTTTCTGTTATTGTTGTAGGATACTTTGAGTATGGTGTTCGCTTAGGAGGAGGCTTTAATAGCTTTATGGAAGAGAGTCACACTTCACATAACTATGCATTGTGGGTACTCATTATCCATATTATTATTGCAATTATAGCCATGATTTTATGGATAAAAACTCTTATTCAAGCCAAGAACTCAACGAAAAAGCATAAACTGCCTGGTTCGTTTTCAGTCTCACACAAAACAGCAGGTATTTATACTTTTATTGGTATTTTTTTAACTGGATTTACAGGAATATGGGTCTATCTTTTACTGTTTGTTTATTAAAAGTTTAACAAGAGCATTGACAACTCCACCCTCTTTAGGGGGTGGAGTTATCAAATAGTTGCCTGTTTACTGTAGTTATTTTGAAGGTTATTCTCAAAGCTTACTCTTTTTCTTAAGATTGAGCCTTGCAGTAGAGATAAATATTTAGCAATCACTTTCTCCTGAGAAAAATTATTGACTACCTTTTTGCGTCCCTCTTCTCCCATACGCGTTAACTCTTCTAGAGGTAAATTAACCATTCTTTCCATAGCCTCTGCTAACTCTACACTATTTTTTACCTTAACCAAATAGCCATTAACTCCACTATCAACAACATCTCGACAACCAGGAACATCGGTTGTAATAATTGGTTTTGCCATACTTGATGCTTCGAGTAACACTCGGGATAATCCCTCACGATAGGAAGGAAGAACCACACAGTCAACTTTTTCAATCTCCTCTTGAACATTATCTGAATGCCCTAAGTATTCAATCAGACCCTCTTCTATCCAAGAGTCTAACTCTTTTTGAGAAATGGCTGTAGGATTGGATAGATAGAGTGACCCTAAAATTTTAAAGGTACACTTTTCACGATTTTTCGACTGATGAACAAGCCGTATTGCCTCAATATACTCCTCGATACCCTTATCTTTTATTAATCGTGCAATCATTAAAAATGTAAACTTTGTATTCCTAGAGACGCTCTCTGCTGATTTAAAACGCTCCGTATCAATTCCTGAACCAGGAATCAAAGTTACAGACTTCTCTTCAATCAATTTCTTTTCAATAAAGAGTCGCATATCGTCTCGGTTCTGAAAAACAACAGAGTTATTACGAAGAGAAATCTTATAAAGCCAACGTGCAATATGTGAAGAGAGATTGTTATTTAAAAATACGGTTCCCAATCCTGTAATATTATTAATAACTGGTATTCCCAAACATTTAGCAGCCAATGAGCTATAAATATTTGGTTTAATGGTATAGTTTAATAAAATATCTGGTTTAACTTTTCGATAAATCTTATAAAAATCATGAATGAGCAATAAGTCTTCAAAAGGATTAATTCCCTTATTATTCATTTTAATATCGTAATAGAGAAAGCCCTCTTCCTCTAACTTCTGACTATATTCATCTTTAGGTGCAATAAGAATAACCTTATAACCAACATTTCGCAATGCATGAATAAGTGCCAAACGAAAATTATAGATATTCCATGATGTGTTAAGCACAATAGCCACTGTTTGTAGAGAGTTTTTATATCTTAGCATGTTCTTTTACCTCGTCCATTGTGAGAGAGAGCATTCTGTAATTTTTTTGAAGTTCTTGAAAATACAGCAATAACTCTTCTAAATTTTTTAAATTCTTCTTTTGATTTTGTCCAAAGTTATGAGGATGCCACCATAAATGGAAATTTTGACCATGTAGGGCTGCATACTTCATAGCTTTTTTAATTCTTCTTAATTTTAGGGGTTCTAAATAAGCCAACTTAGCAAAATATGGTCGTAACATCATGCTCGCTTTTAACTCAGTAACCCCTTTCGTTACAGTAGGTTGATGTATGTGATGTCCTGATAGATTTACATAAGTATCAAAAAGACGATACAGACGTAAAAAAAGTGACTTGGAAGGCTTATCTCCATCACAATAAGCCCAATGATTTGGATTCCCTCGATAACTTGATATACCTAGAGAGTTTAAACATTCTACAGAGTATTCATCAACTTGATTACGAGGAAAAACCAACGATTTCAAGCTATACCCTTTCTTTATTGCAATCTCTATCGCTTGTCTCATATCAGCAGAGAATGCCTCAGGATTTTTCAAGGATTCATAGGTAAAAAAGTGTGAATAGGTATGTGTTGCTAACTCTTGATTCTCCTCTGAAGCAATCAAGGAAACAAGTTTAGATGCACAATGCATACGAGAGAATGATTTAGAGTAAGGAGCTTGAAGAGTATCTAGGTAAAAATAGGGGTCTACCTGTTGATTTATATATTCGGGTAAGATATTTGGTCTATTTTCATTAATCTCTTCTATATCTCTATGAAATAAAAAACCAACTGTTGCCCATGTTGCATGAACATTATATTCTCTAAAAAGAGCCAATATTTTAGGGATTACTTCATAAACTCCTAATAAGTTCTCTTGATATGACTCTAATTCTCGTTTAGCTCGTACTCCCCAAAAGAGTTCAAAATCTAAAGAGATTGTAAAACTTCCACTAGACATGACAGAGTACCTCTCTATATTGTGAGGCAATAGACTCTACCGAAAACTCTTTAGCTCTGAGAAATGCTCTCTCTTTATAGGTATAAATCAGAGAATTATCTTCTAAAACTATACGAAGAGCCTCTACTAAAGCAACTCTATCTCCAACGGCATATAAGATACCAAATTCGCTCAATTCCATACCATCAGAGAGCCGTTTAGCACTCTCACTTTTTGGAGCTAATATCTCACGAGGGCCACTTAAACAATCACTAGAGATAACCACTGTTTTACATAACATAGACTCCAATAAAACATTGGGAAAACCTTCAACAGAAGAAGATAATATAAAAATATCAGATTTTGTTATGTACTTAAAAGGGTTCTCTACTTGACCTAGAAAATGAACTCGTTTATCTAAAGAGAACTTTTTTGCACGCTCTTCTAAAAACGTTCGTTCTGCTCCATCTCCTAAGAGAATCAACTCAATATCAGAATCCAAATGGTTCATCGCTTCCAAGACATCTTGAAAACGCTTTAACGGAATCAAACGACCAACAGTAATAATATAACGCTTATGACTTTCAAAGGTAAAATCTTCTACAGGCTCCTTACTCTGACGCAATACAGAATCAACATCATAAGGATTATAGATAACCTTTTCATTTTTACTTTTAAAAAAATGCTTATTAAAATCCTCTTTCATCTGTAGAGAAATATGAATAACTCTATCCGATTTAGGGTAAAGATAACGAATCAGAAAAAGATTGATTTTACCCGAAAGACCCTCCTTGAAAAATCGAGATACAACCGAACGATTGACCACTTGAATAACCTGCTTAGACCCGAATATACTGGAGATTAAATTAACAAAATTGGCACGAAACAGATAACTCTGAACGAGAGCTACATTATGTTTTTTAACATACTGTTTTACTCTCCATGCATGATAGGGCATATAAAACATTTTTATTAAACCAGATAAAGAGTCATTCATTTTTGACAAGTATACCAACTCTACCCCCTTTGGAATCGTGTAAAAGTTATTCTTTGTTAATGCCAATATCGTAACCTTATGCCCATCTTCAACAAAGCTTTTGGAAAGCGTCAGCATGGCTCGTTCTGCACCACCTTCACAAAGTGAGTTAATTAAAAATACAATCGGACATTTTTTTTCATGCTCCATTATCTATACCTTTCGTATAAAAAACATCTTCATAACGTTTTAAAATAATCTCTTTTGAATAACGTCGCTGAACCGAATCCATAACTAAAGATTCTTTAAACTTTAATGCTGTCGCATCAATAATGCATTTAACCAATGAATCAACATCTCCATTTTTTACCGAAAAGCCATTAACTCCCTCTTCAATAATCTCTGTTATTCCTCCTGGGCAAGCAAAAGCAACCACAGGAGTTCCTAGAGAGTTAGCTTCCAATAAAACATTTGGAAATCCCTCATGCTCCGAGGTTAAGATAAACAAATCAGCCTTTTTCATATAGGGATAAGGATTGGTCTGATGCCCTTCAAAACGTACACGACTACTAATCTTTAACTCTATACTCAACGCTTTTAAACTCTGCTCTTCTGCCCCTGCACCAACAATAACCAAAGTATAATTTGGACTTAGAAGAGAAACTGTTTTTAAAAGTAAATCATGCCGTTTTCGCATACGCAAGGTTCCAACTGAAACCAAAGAGACCCTTCCATTTTCGATAGGACTCTCGATAGGCTCTGCTCCTAATGCTTTTACTTTTTCTACATCTATTGGATTATTAATCAATATAATTCGAGAGGAAGTCAGAGGATAATTAGACTCTAAATCCTCTTTCATATCTTTGGACTGAGCAATAATAACATCAAAATTTTTATACATTTTACGGTATAGATAATCAAAAATTTTTGGGTATTTCTCTTCTTGATTTTGTAAAGAGACGATATTTGTTTCTCGTGAAATCCATTGTGTTTTAGGCAATAGCAGTCTCATAATAGGAATAAAAGGAGCTAAAGCAATATTTAAATGTCCAATACCTGAAAAAACGGTATTAGGTTCTATTTTATAAATCTTTTTTAAACATTTTGGCATCCCTTTTTTGACCGATACTCCTCCTAAATCATGAACCATGATAGAGGTATCAAGCAAGCTCTTTAATGTGCCAATATTTTTAAAAATAATTAAATGTACTTCATCTTTATTGGATGCAAAATGGTTTAAAATAGTAACCATCATACGTTCTGCTCCACCCATGGTTAACTCATGAATAATGCCTACAAGTTTCTGTTTTTTCATTACAGAATTTTCTCTTGTATCACTTTAAGTGCATAATAACCTAAAGTATAATAGTTATAAAGCACCACTTTTTCTCCACCAAACGCTGCTTTGAACTTATCAATTCCTGCTAACGGAGAGTTCTCGTCATTTGTATAGCCACCCCAATCAAAGGTTTTAAAACCTTCTTCTTTGAAATGCAACATCGTATGCCAATGAAGATAACGATTAATCCAACCTATTTTTGCATGTCGGTGCTTATCCTCTTCTTCATAAAGTGTAGAGATAGAGTGTAATAGCCGTATGGTCTTACTCTCTTTATCAATAAGGTAGACTTGCATATTACTTAAGATACCCTCTAAATAACCACAAATATAAAAAAGATTCTTATCGTATTTAGCAATAGAACTATCTTCGACATTAGGCAGATTTTTTGCCTTTGAAAAATGGCTATAAAACTCTAAAAATAGTGCTTTACTCTCATAATTTGAGGTACAGGTAAACTCTTCAATTTTATCAAATTTACGTATTTGATTACGAACATTGGGTTTAAACCTAGAAAATATTTTATCTTTCTCTTCGCTTAAGTCATTGATTAGTGTGTATTTTTTCTCTTTTTTTAAACCTGTAGATTCAATATCTACAGAGGTATCCCGATAACAGTAAAATGCAAATAGTGACGATTTATCAACAGGTACTTCAGAGGAGAACCAACACTCATTAAGAGTCAATCCTTTAATTTTATATGAAATTTTTAACATCTCTACATCCACTTCTCATGCCACATTTGAAACATCAAAATAGACCATAATTTTTTAATACTTACGTTCTTTCCATTTAAGTATTCATCACGCATTTTTATTACCTCATCTGTATTAAAATATCCCTCTTTATTTAACTTTTCATGACTTAGATAGTGTATGAAATAGCTTTTCAACTCATCTCTAAACCACTCAGTAATGGGAGGGGAAAATCCCATCTTTGGACGATTCATTAGCTCTTTAGGTAGGTATTTATGTGCAATTTGTTTCAATACCCACTTCTGCTCTCCATCACGATATTTAAAATGAGAAGGCAGTTGTGATGCAAACTCTATAATGTTTTTATCCAAAAAAGGTTCACGCCCCTCCAAGCCAACACTCATACTTGCTCGGTCTACTTTGGTTAAAATATTATCCACCATGTAGGTTTGGTAATCAATTCCTAACATTTTAGAAAGGTCATCATCAATATCAGAGACATCTGAATCAAATTTGGTTTTTAAAACATTAGGGCGAAATGCCAAAAGATTAGAGAGTTGTGTATCGGTAAACTGTTCAGAACGATACTTCAACATCTGAGCAGAATTTTCAGCTGACAGTAAATTTTGAATCTTCTCATAACGCGTTTCAAAATTATAAAGATAGGAGTGGAATGGTATTTTGTGAGGAGAAACAGAAGCCATCATAGAAGAGAGACCTTTTCTAATAGAAGAAGGTACTTTGGAAAATTTCTTTTGCATTTTCAAAATATTGGCATACTCATCATAACCTGCAAAAATTTCATCCCCACCATCGGCACTAAGAGTTACGGTTACTTGTTCTCGTGCTAAGTGACTTACCAAAACTGTTGGAATTGCTGAATCATCAGCAAAGGGTTCATCATATATTTCAGCCAATTTAGGAATAATTTCTAAAGCATCTTTATGACTACAATAGTACTCATTATGGTTAGTTCCTAAATGTTTTGCAACAGCTTTAGCATGAGGAGATTCATCATATCCTTTCTCTTTAAACCCAATAGTAAAGGTATTAATTTTATCATCTCTATCTGTTTGCAACAGAGCTGTAACTAAAGAGCTATCATATCCTCCACTTAGAAAAACACCAACAGGAACATCGGAGACCATTCGGTAATTAAATGCTTTTTTCAATACCTCTTCTGTTTGACTAATCGCTTCATCATCACTCAAGAGTAAAAGGGGCTTTTTATAACACTCAGCAACTGACCAATACTCTTTTTTTTCTATCGCTTGGCTCTTTAAATCAAGCTCTAAAATATGTCCAGAGTTTAACTGTTCTGTTGAATCAAAAATAGAATAGGGTTGCATCACATAGCCATATCGTAGATAGAGGGCCAACACATCTCGGTTAATCTCTTTTTGAAAATGAGGATGTGCATGAAAACTTTTTAGTTCACTCGCGAATAAAAAGAGTCCATCTTTCCAATACCAATAGAGTGGCTTAACCCCTGCTCTATCACGAATAAGCGTTAAACGCTCTTCGATTTTATCAAAAATAACGAGAGCAAACATTCCATTAAATTTTTTAAGTGCTTCTAATCCCCAACAGTGATAGGCTTTTAGAATAACCTCGGTATCGCTCTCGGAGTGAAAATAATAATCTAAAGCTTCAAGTTCTACACGAATCTCTTGAAAATTATACACCTCTCCATTATAAACAATATCTAAATGTTCATAATTCATAGGTTGTATCCCCTCATTGGATAAATCCAAGATAGAGAGTCGTTGATGTCCTAAACCAACAACAGCATTAGAAACCTCTTCATAGGCTTGACCATGAGCATCCAATCCACGATGCTCAATTTTTTTCATCATCTCTGATAAATTTTCTCTGCTACTTCTTTTTGTAAAGTCACAAAAACCAACTATGCCACACATTCTGCAACCTTTCTTAAACGCATAAAATATAAATTATTTAAATAAAAATGAAATACTTTGACTAATACTTCAGCCACTGCTAAACCATAAACTCCATAGAGTGGAATTAAAATTCCTATTAACAACATATTTATACAGAGTGTCCAAAATGTTGATTTGGTTACATAAACACTCTCTCCTTGTGTTACAAAACTTTGAGAGTAGAGTCCCCCTAAGGGGGCAATAATAAGAAATAGGCTCATAATCTGTAACAGCTCTATCGTCACTATATTCTCTTCTCCTGCTAATAAAGAGACAATATCTTCAGCTGTAAAAAAGAGAATAAAAGAGAAAAAGAACATTCCTAAAACCATCCCTTTTAAGAATTTATAAAAAAGTCCATAGTAGACTTTTCGATTCTCTATCCATTTTTTGGAAAGATATGGGAAAATAACTTGATTAACAATATCCCCCAAACTGACCAGTGCTGAAACCACTTTGTATGCAACAGCATAATAACCCACCAATAGATGATTGGTAAAAACTCCTAAGATAAAAATATTGCTTGATGAATAGAGAGTTACGGCTAATTTTGAAAGAAAGATATGCCAACCCATGATAAAGTATCGACGCAATACGCTATAAGGTTGCCAAACAAAGCGAATAGTAAATTTTCGATAGATGTAAAACAGTGATACAGAACCAACAAGAATAAACCCTAAACTGTTAAATAGAGGCACTAGATAAGCATCCTCTTTTACTTCAACAAAGAGCAAAATAGCCAATAAGAAAAAGAGTTTTGCTACGATATTTAAAACAGCAATGTATCTCATTTTTTCGATACCTTGAAAAAACCATATCGGAAAAAGAACCTCTCCGATAACCATACCAAAGGTTAATATATAGATAAGAGAATCCTTTGCTAAACTCTCAAATAACCAAAGAGTCAATATTAAAATGGAAAAGCCAATACCCATCAATAGTATTTTAATCATCATAACAGCAGAAAAAATTTCATTTAACTTTTCATGGTTTTCTCGATGAATTGAAATTTCTCTTGTAGCTGTTACATTAAACCCATAATCACTTAAAATCATGAAATAACTCGAAAATGCTGTTGCCATTGCTAAAAGACCAAAAATTTCAATCCCTAAGGTATAAAGTAAATATGGAACAACCAAAAGAGGTAATAAGAAATTTAAACCTTGGACAATACCCAACGCTAAAAAGTTAGAGACAAGCACTTTTTTTTCTGGCTTATCTACTATTTTAGACCATAAATTCATGATACTCCTAGAACTTTTTATAAAAACAACATTTTACAACATAATTTATTATAACATATTTAAACATGCATATTATCTATATATAATTATTTACTTAATTTTAAATATTATATTTTATATTTTATAAAAATCTGCTGTTGCTCCACTAGGATAGGTTATTTTAGTGATAAGCTCAAAGCTATTTTCTAATATATCCGAAGATGCATTTCCATAAATAAGATAAACATCATTCTTGAAAAGCTCTTTTTGTTTTAAGATATTCAAAATTAATTTTTTCATAACCACTTCATCAAAAGGATTAAAGAGATAAATAACCGATACATCCAAAGGGGCTAAATAGTTTGTTGCATCGGCATAAAAAGAATCCACCTTATCCAACTTTAATTTCTTAATATTCTCTTGAGCTATTTCATGAAGCTCTTTAGCAAATTCAACACCTATGGTTCGCTCAAAACCTAATGTTCTAGCATGAATAATCGCTGCCCCTTTACCACTCCCATAATCAATAAAAAGGCTCTTTTTCAAGGGTTTATCTATGCTTTTCTCTAAATCAGAAAGCAATTTAGACAAAAAATCTTTAGAAGTAGAGACCAGTGCTGTACCATTCTCTTGATGCTCTCCTGTTCGCGTTAACTCATAGATATTTTGTGTAGAAAAATCAAGCCCTTTTAATTTGTAAAAGATGCGTTGCCCTATTTTTCGGAAAGTAGGAAAAAGACCATTCTCTTTTAATGAATTTAATAGTTCTCCACTCTTATAAATTATACCATTTTGGTGGGACATGTCTGCATTTGTATGTGTTGCTCTCATAAAAAAACCTTTTATATTTTTTTGATTTAGATTTTAATATATATTTATAATTTTTTATATATAATATACTATATTCGTATGAAATTATGACATAATTCAACTTTATTTTTATATTATTTTTTGCTTTTTTATGTTAAAATTACGCCTGTGAAGGATTTTCAATGCAAGACTTTTTTGGGTTTATTGATTATAAGAGAGAACCCTACCCTATAAATAATCAAGATAGAATAGTACATCAAGAGGCGTATTCAAACTTTAATCTCTTTTTCTCTTATAGGAACAATCACTCTGCTAACCATACAAATAATTCAAGGATATTTCTCTTTTTAATCGGAAAAATTTCAAATACATCAGAACTCAATATTTTATTAAACACTAAAGAGAGAAAACTCTCTAATATAGAGCTTATTGAGATAGCATATGAACAATGGGGTATAGAGTTTATTAAGCAGGTCAAAGGCTCATTTGTTATTATTCTTTATGATAAAAATAGAGAAGAACTACTACTTATTAAAGATAAAATAGGAAAAGTTCCTCTTAACTATTATCAATCAAACGATAAAATTTTCTTTGCCTCTTCTCTTCAAAGATTTAAAGAAATCTCTGCATTTATCCCCTCTATCTCTCCACAAAGTCTAGCCTCTTATTTACAATTTGGCTCTATTCTTCAACCAAATACCATCTTGAAGGAGTGCTACAAAGTACGCTCTGGACATTATAAACTTTTTGATTTAAAAACAAAAGAGTCAAGAGAAGAGAGCTATTGGAAACTAGAAGAGTGTTATCAAGAACCTAAGATTCATGATTCTGAAGCTACCATTATAAAGCATGCACAGCAACTTCTTCAAGAGTCCATAAAAGAGAGTTCTTATAAAAATAGAAGCATTGCTCTCTCTCTAAGTGGGGGCTATGACAGTTCGACCCTTGCTTCACTATTACAAGAGCAAAATTCCAAAAAAATAGAGACCTTTACCATTGGATTTACAACCAAAGATATTAATGAGGCTATTGATGCAAAAGCCATTGCAAAACATATTGGGACAGAGCATCATGAGCATTATTTTACAGGAGAAGATGCTCTAAAAATCATTCCTAAACTCTGTAAAATTTACGATGAACCCTTTGCTGAATACGCGGCAACACCTACTGTGTTAACGGCTCAACTTATTAAACAAAACAACATTCAAGATATAATTGTAGGAGATGGAGGCGATGAAGTTTTTGCCACAGCTGATGATACCGAATTTTTTCAACGCATTCATCGAATACCTTATAGAATACGAAACAGCATAAGTGTTCCATTCAAGAAGTTTCCTATTGAGAAAATACCCTATTTGGAAAAAAATTATAATTTACCAACAAAATATACAAAGCTTCTTCAAATTCTCTCTTCAAAAAATATTCCAAAAACTATAGAGGCTCGGAATCTACTCTTTAGAGAAGAGGAACTGCATCTTTTAATTCAAAATTATAGATGCCCTATTCAAACAACCTTTGATGAGATTCATTTTCAAGGACACCATGAAACCGTTGATGAGATTATTGGAACATACTTTAAAACAACTATGACCGATGGGGAGTTGGTTAAAAGTTATCAAGCAATGAACCACTACAATATTGTTTTACATACCCCTTTTTTAGAAGAAACGCTTATTAAATATATGGCAACGATTCCAAGTTCGATTAAAATAAAAAATGGAATTAAAAAATATATTCTAAAAGAGATAGCTCATCAATACATTCCAGAGTCCTTAATGGCTCGTCCAAAAAGTGGATTTGATATTCCATTTTCATTATGGATGAGAAAAGAGCTAAAAGAGCTTATCTATGAACAGATAAATGAGAAAAGGTTAAACGAAGATAAACTATTTTATACTTCTTTTATTATTAATATTCGTGACAACTTTTATCAAGGAAACGACGCATATAAATATAAACTCTGGAGAATTTTTATTTTCCAACTCTGGTACGAAAACTTTAAAGGATAATCCATCGAAACCTGTATTGCACCAATTAATGCTAAAGCGTACACAAAACCTAGTCAGCCCTATAAAATATGGTCAACAGAAAAATTAGAGAAACTTTTAAATCTCATTAACAAACAGTTAGAGTATCAAAATAAGTCAACTGTGATTGTTTTGGAGATTGCACACTTTACACTACCTTTGGAACAAATTAACAAAGAGTGGGCAAAGCGTAATATGTCTTTCGCAAATGCTCTATGTGGTCAAATTATAAAGAAACATCAACATAAATTTAAAATTATCCCTACATTACTGCTTAATAACCTTGATGATGACAATACTGAAGCCTCTGAAAATTTTATAGATGAGCTGGTTGAAGGGCAAAAGTACATTCGTGCAGAATCCGTCCGAATGGTGTCGGAGCGAAATTTAAAAAACAGAGCCTTTAAAGCCCTAAAGAGAAACAAAACCCTTGCCGAGAGCTTTATTAATATTGATGGAAAAGCGTACTTAAAAGATGACGATTATAAACATGACTTGGCAGCAGGTTTTATCAATGATGACGGTAAAATCATTCCTCGATGTGGTCTAATTTTGACAAGCTTTTTAGATATTGTCGCCAAATTTGCGAATGACAGACTGCACCAAAAATCAGATGCTGATGTACTGTTTATCTCTTTTTCAGAAGAGTTCCATGAGTACCAAAGAGTACGGCTTGGTGTTGATATTTACAGTCGAACCCATAAAAATGCCACTATTCACCCAATTGTCATACACTGGTCTTATGAAATAGACCAATGTTTAACCTCATTTAGAGAGTGCAATACTCAAGAGTGGCATGAAGAGGAGTTATGATACTCCATACCATAAATATTGACTATTATCAAAATTGTAGCGTAAAACCACCTCATTCATGGGGTGGATGAAAGCGTAAAAGGCAAATAAAAAAGTTTAATATTTTTTTTTGTTAATTTTAGTGTTCTTCAGATATAATAAGAGATATGAAGTTTTAGAAAGGAGCAAAAGTGTTAAATATAGTAAAAGTTAGACTCTACCCAAGTGAAGAACAAAAAACTATATTAAATAAAACATTTGGCTCAGTTCGGTTTGTATATAATCAGATGCTAGAAAAAAAGATAAAAGCCTAT
>CAYPCV010000189.1:0-2501 GCA_964409295.1 uncultured Sulfurovum sp. | reverse complement strand
CCAGATATATATAATGATGCTATCTCTCAAAAATCAGTAGGCTTTGGATTTTCATGTTCTGATATTGATAGAGGATGTTTAATTACTTATGTTCGCATCGACTCCCCTGCTGACAATATTGATTTAAGACGTGGCGATATTGTTCAAAAAATTGATAATCAGAAAGCTACACAAGAACTCATCTATGCAAAGGGTCAAGAGGGAAAACTTCTAAAATTTGAACTCTCACGTCCAAATAGTAATGAACACTGTTCAGGAAAACTTTTACCAAGAGAATATAGCTATAAAGTCGTAGAGAGTAAAACTCTGAAAACTTTAAAAAATGAAAAGGTGGGCTATTTACGCCTAGATTCATTTTTAGGCGATAATGAAATTTTAGCTCAAATAGAGAGTGCTTTTAATTCTTTTAAAAAAGAGTCCATTGAGAAATTGATTATTGACTTACGATACAATGGAGGAGGCTCTGTCGATTTAGCCTCTAAACTGTTGGATAAATTGGTTATTAATAAAGAAAATCAAACGCAATTTACACTGGCATGGAATGAAAACTACAAAAATCAAAATCAAATTTATAGATTCAACAGTTCATCAAATGCTTTAGATTTAAAACAGATTCTCTTTTTAACAACTCAAGGTTCAGCCTCGGCCTCAGAACTTGTTATCTCTGCTATGATGCCCTATCTTCCAGAAGAGAATGTGGTTATTATTGGCGATAAAACACATGGAAAACCCGTAGGAATGAGTGGACAGTACGATGGAAGCTATTACTATTTTCTTATAAATTTTGTGGTTCAAAACTCTTTAGGTTTTTATGACTACTTTAATGGATTACCAGTAACAAGTGGATGTGATATAAAAGATGACCCTTTCCATGAAATGGGCGACCCAAAAGAGTCGATGTTGAAATCTGCACTACAATATATAGATACAGGGAGTTGCCAATAGCAACACCTTACCCCAACTATGATATAATCATAGTAATAAATGCAAGATGTGAATAACTTTCCTAACTCTTGTAACTCCAAGAAAAAGAACTATAATGAGAATTAATAAATACATCTCACATAACAGTAAATATTCACGTCGTGAAGCTGATAAGCTTATCGCTGATGGCGAGGTTACTGTGAACCGTAATAAACTAGAAGATTTTGCCTACGATGTCAAAGAGGGAGACCAAGTCTCTATTGGTGGCTTACATGTAACCGAGCGTACCGAATTGACCATGATTGTCTTTAATAAGCCAAAAGGAACACTTGTTACCCGTAAAGATGACCGTGGACGAACCACTATTTTTCATAAAATGGCTGGTAAATTTAGACACTTTATTCCTATTGGACGGCTTGACTTTGCATCAGAAGGGCTTTTGCTGTTAACCGACTCTCCAAAAGTAGCAGAGGTTATGATGAAGGGCGATTTGAACCGTACCTATAACATTAAAATAGATAAACCACTAAGCCCAGAGATGGAAGAGGCGATGCGTGAAGGTCTAATTTTAGATGATGCACGAGCAGGTGGTCATGAAAAATCTAAAATTTATGGCATGGAGTTTGCTCCTTTTGTTCACTATGAAATTCGTGGAGTCTCTACCAATTTTACCAAACTTCGTGTGACCATTGCAGAGGGGCAGAACCGTGAACTTCGTCGTTTCTTTGGACATTTTGAAGCCAATATCTTAGACCTTAAACGTGTGGAATTTGGGGGAATAGAGCTTAATAACTTGCCAACAGGAAAAACACGTTATTTCACACGCCGAGAGTATGACGATACACATAAATACTTAAAAATGATAAAACAGATAGAAGCACAAGAGGCAAAAGAAGAGCAAGATAGAGTCAATGCTGAACGTTTAAGAGAAAAAAAGAAAAATCAAACTGAAGACCAAGCACGACGTGAAGCCTCTGCCGAAAAGAAACGTCAAAAAGCAATAAATCAAAAAAATTCTAATAGAAACAACCCAAATAAAAAAAATAGAAAATAATGTCATTGACAATAAAGTACCGTCCTGCTTCTCTTGATGAGATTGTGGGGCAAGAGCATCTTTTGGCACAAGGTGCTGTTTTACGAACACTTATCAAAAAAAATGCTTTAATACACACCTTTTTTCATGGTGCTACAGGGTGTGGAAAAACATCATTAGCCCGAGTTATTGCCAAAGAGTTAAGACGACCCTTTTTTGAACTTAATGCAACCACACTCAAAGTGGAAGAGTTGCGAAAGATTTTTAAAAACTACACAAATGCCCTAGATAAACCACTTATTTTTATAGATGAAGTGCATCGGCTTAGTAAAAATCAACAAGAGGTTTTATTGCCATTTATGGAAAATAATTCTGCTCTTATCATTGGTGCATCAACCGAAAATCCTTTCTATTCTTTAACCTCTGCAATTCGCTCTCGTTCCCATAGTTTCGAGCTTTTACCTGTGAATAACTCTGCCATGCAACAGCACCTCAATAGCATTATTGCAAAAGAAGTTATTCACATCTCAAAAGATGTGAATAA
>CAYPCV010000188.1:0-13652 GCA_964409295.1 uncultured Sulfurovum sp. | reverse complement strand
AATGGTCTCAATACATCGGTCAACTTCCACACGAGCAAATGCCAATGGTTTAGCCACTTCATTTACCAAAGTCATTGCCATATTTTCACGATGCTCTTCCAACATATCTGCCACATCCTCTAACCAAGAGACTCGCTGATGCAAAGGCGTTTTTGCTATAACTTTAGAAGCAACCTCAGCGATTTTCAACGCACGACGAGTATCTTCGGCATTACAAATAGGAGCCCTACTCACTACTTCGTGTGTATAAGGACTTCTACGTTCAGAAAATTTTTCTCGTGTCTCTTCTTCACTTCCCATAAAAATTTGTGCATCATTAATCTGATTACTACTGTTAAATATTCCAAACATAGTCTTACCTTTATATCAATATAGTTGATTATAGCAAAATAAGATTACAATCATTTTTCAAACACTTTTTATCCTAGAAGAATCCATTTAAAAAGCTTTTTGCCTTCTCTTTTACACTCTCAACATCGACCTCTTCTAAGGTTTTTGAAACGTCCTCTTTTACAGAGTTTAATTTTTGTTTAATTTCTTCTTTTTGTTCCGTTCCTAGCCATTCACCCAAACGTTTATTGAGCTGATATTTTAGAAGTTTTTGCATATCAATAGAGACTTTAGGATTCTCTAATGTTCCATAGATACCTCCATAAAGCTCTTCTCCTGCTATTTTTACTTCAAATTTAGATTTAATAGCATTTGTTTTAGAGTACATTTTTGTATCGGTTAAATAGACATGTTTATCGCTTCCATTATCAATTTTTAGAGTCGAAGAGAAAACAGAATTTTGATACCCACCTACAAATGAACTATCGTTATAGGTATCTTTTAACATATCAATCCCTGTTGTATTAAAAATCATATCTGTCATTTTTGTTTTTCTAAACTTTGTCTCTTTTAGCTTCGTATTCACGAGGACTATTTTATCTTTAATATGATAATCAATAGAGCCATAAACCTTTGCCGAGAGCAATCGAGGATAAGAGAAAAAACGTAAAAGTTTTACCAAAGAAGTCCCATATAAATTTAATTCTAACTTATCTTTTGCGTATTTATATTTTAATAATCCCTCAAACTTATTACTTTGACCTGTAACAGTTAACTCTTTTTTATAGTAGTTCATCTCTCCTTCACTCTGAAAACTTCCACTATATTTATATTTTAAAAACTTCTCAAAATACGCCAACTCTTTTAAATCAACTGCATAATTGGCTTTGACTTCATGCTTACTTTTATGATAATAGCCATTAGCCACAATCATGTTTCCTATGTCTGATTTGATTCCAATATCATAAAAATACTCCATATCTTTAAACTTTATCTTACTCTTAAACGAAAAAGGAACAGTGCCTGAAACCAATGGCATATTTGCCTTTTTCATGTAAACAAGGGCATCTCCATCACTTTTATACTTTGAAAAATATTTAAAGTAAGCATTAATATCTGCTTTTCCTCGAAGCAGAGGCTTCTTTTTGAGATGTATTAAAACTTTTTTACTGTTCACATCCCGTAATGCTATCTTTAAGTTTTTAAAAGCTTTAGAAGTTTTAATAAAAGAGAAAGCAACCTCTCCTTCAAAAACTTTTCCTTCTCCTTTTATGAAAGGTTGCGAAAAAAGACCTGAAACATGCCCCTTTATATCAAGTTTTTCTTTTAGATGAATTGCGTTATACCTAAAAGAGTTCCCAAAAAGATGATAGTCCATATCAAGTTCTTTACCCTTTACTTCTCCTTCAATCAAGGCTGTAGCACCATTATTAATTTTTATATTCATTCGTATTTTTGGATAATTATCAATATTTAAGGCAGAAACTTTTAAATCATTTTTTGTTTTTTTAGATAAAACAGAACTTAAATTTTGAGCAATAGTATAATGACCTAAAGAGGTATTTAACAGATAAAAAATAACGATTGTTAAAAAACTTAAAAACCATAATAAATACTTCAAAAACACTTTCATTGATAACCTTACTCATTTTTGGCATAGTGTAACATAAAAAGAGAGTTTAACACGACTTTAGATAAAATGTTCCATTAATTTTTAATGAAAAGAAACACTGGAGAAACGCACAGATGGATGCAGCAAAATATATATGGATGAACGGCGAATTTAAACCTTGGAATGAGGCTCAAACTCACGTTTTATCACACACTCTACACTATGGAAATGGTGTAATCGAAGGAACAAAAGCCTATAAAACAGCTGATGGTTATGCAATATTTAGATTAAACGACCACACAAAACGACTTAAAGAGTCAGCAAAAATGACCCTTATTGACATCCCTTACACTGTTGAAGAGCTTAATGAGGCACAACTTGAACTATTAAGAAAAAATGAGTTTACAGGCGACAATGTATACCTTAGACCTTTTGCCTTTTTAGGTTATGGAGTGATGGGTGTTTACCATAAAGATGCTCCTGTAGAGACAGTACTCGCTGCATGGGAATGGGGTGCATACCTTGGAGAAGAGGGATTAAAATCAGGAATTAAGCTTAAAATTGCTTCAATGACACGAGCAGGAAACACTTCAAATATGGGTAAAGCAAAAGCAACAGCTAACTACCTAAACAGCCAAATGGCAAAATTTGAAGCAATTGATTGTGGTTATGATGAAGCCCTACTTTTAGATGACCAAGGATATGTAGCCGAAGCTAGTGGAGCATGTTTCTTTATGGTTAAAGATGGCGAAATTATTACTCCACCAAATGATAACTCTTTGGCTTCAATTACCCAAAAAATGGTTATTGAGTTAGCAGAAGATATGGGCTACACCGTAAGTAGAAGAAGAATTACTCGTGAAGAGGTATACGTTGCCGATGAGGCCTTCTTGACAGGAACAGCAGCAGAGATTACTCCCGTAAGAGAGATTGATGCACGCACTATTGGTGGTGGTTCACGAGGAGAGATTACAGAGATTATTCAAAGTAGCTACTTTGATATTGTATTTGGAAGAAATGAAAAATACAAACACTATTTGACCTATATATAAGGATATTAAATGCCAGCAGACATGAACGACTATTTTAAAAAGAAACAACCCAACAACAGTGGTGGAGGAAACAACCAACCACCTAAAAAACCTCAACAGCCGATGGGTGGAGGTAATGGTGGAGGGAAATCAGCTCCATCATGGATATTTATTGTTTTAGCCATCATTGCAGGATTTGTATTTTTTAAACCTTTTACTATTATTAACTCTGGAGAAGTAGGAATCAAAGTACATACTGGTAAATTTGAAGAGAAACCTCTTCACGCAGGATTGCATTTTTACATTCCAGTTATTGAACGAATTATTACCGTAAATACAAGAATGAGACAAATCATCTATTCAAATCAAGACAATGCAATGATGGGAGATAACTACACATCAAGAAGCACCTTAGGAGCCAATGACTTAGAGGGTGGTGTCAAACAGAGTAGAGCAATTCCTGTACTAGATAAAAGAGGGCTAACAGTTAATATTGACCTTGCTGTTCAATACCAATTACGCCCTGCATCAGCTCCAAAAACAATTGAGCAATGGGGTTCAAGCTGGGAAGAAAAAATTATTAACTCTAAAGTAAGAGAAGTAGTTCGTGATGTTATTGGTCAATATGCAGCTGAGAAACTTCCTGAGATGAGAAATGAAATTGCAACAGCTATTCAGACAAAAGTAACTCAAAAAGTAAATGCACTCGATGATAAACCTGTAATTTTAGCATCTGTTGAGCTTAGAAATATTGTTCTTCCTATTAAAATTAGAGAAAAAATTGAGCAACTTCAAGCAGAAAAGCAAAATGTAAACATTGCAGAACAACAGAAAGAGCGAGCAAAACAAGAGGCACAAAAAAATGCTGAAATTGCACGAGGAGAGGCAGAGAGAAACAGAATTGTAGCTCAAGGTCAAGCCGATAAAATTAGAATTGAAGCCGAAGAGCAAGCAAAAGCAAACTCATTAATTTCAGCATCCTTAACACCTGAACTTCTTCAACTAGAACAGATTAAAACTCAAGGTAAATTTAATGAAGCACTTAAAGTCAATAAAGATGCTCAAATTTTCTTGACACCTGGTGGAGCAGTACCTAATATTTGGGTAGATGCAAAAGGTAAAGAGCAGAGAGCTGTTTCAACACAACAATAACACCCACTACCCCTCGTTCCCACGTTCTACGTGGGAATGTATATTTCATATATTTGGAGACCCATCCCATGCAAATCAACTGGCAAAAAACCCCCCTAATCCCTGCAATAGCCCAAGATTACCAAACAAACGAAATTTTAATGCTTGCTTATATGAATGAAGAGGCATACAACTTAACACTAAGTAGTGGCTATGCTCACTATTTTAGCCGAAGCAAACAGCGTATTTGGAAAAAAGGCGAAAGCTCTAACCATACCCAAGAGGTAAAAGATATGCTTTTAGATTGTGATGCCGATACTTTAATCTTAAAAATCCACCAAAATGGTGTTGCCTGTCATACAGGAACAAAGAGCTGTTTCTTTACCTCTGTAATGCAAGAGAAAAGAGTGCTAGAGCAAGAGGTAGATACCACTACTATGTATGGTGTTGTAGATACCCTTTATCATACGG
The DNA here is from genome assembly GCA_964409295.1 of uncultured Sulfurovum sp. GTDB lineage: Bacteria > Campylobacterota > Campylobacteria > Campylobacterales > Sulfurovaceae > UBA1140. The sequence goes on along the minus strand of CAYPCV010000188.1, from coordinate 9,077 downwards.
TTTTAGAACGTAAAAATGATACAGATAGAAAAAAATCATGGACAAAAAAACTGCTTAATGACAAAGAGCTAATGCTTTCTAAAATTCGTGAAGAGGCAGATGAAGTGTGTGTGGCGATAAATGAAGAGTCTGATGAGCAGGTTATCTATGAATCAGCCGATTTACTCTACCACACTTTAGTTGGTCTAGGTTATCGTGACATCTCTCCAGATAGAGTCAAACAAGAGCTTGCTCGAAGATTTGGTATGAGTGGAATTGAAGAGAAAGAGAGTAGAGAAAAGTAACTTTTTTCTCTACTCTCTTGACAAATAAAAAAAAGTATATTTTAAAATTTATTTTTATTTAACAACAATATTTATTAAAAAAAACATCCACTGTTTTAAAAGTATCTTCTTCAACTCAAATACCTATACAAAGCCCATAAAATAACTATCTAAACCTAGATTTTGGAAATTAATTCTATTATAATAGAAACATAAAACAAACATATTCCAAAAAAATCTTAGGAGGGCATTATGAAAAAATTTATTATAACCATTAGCTTACTTTCGACATTTAGCTCCATATTAGTTGCAGAAACCATTTTAACACTTGGCGAAAGAAGTTCGTCAGCCATTGATATGATGCCTGCAAATCAAATTAAAGATACACTAGAAATATCTCAAGATACAACAAGCTTTGCAAAAGAAATTGTAAGCATGAGTGCTGAAGAACAGTTAGAATATGACCGACGCTACAATGAAAAATTTTTTAAACCGTGGGATTCAGGTATGGTTATGTTGAGTAAAGGCGAAAAAACATGGCAGTTCAAATATGCAAAAGAGCGAACCTATCACAGTAATGGAACTATTATACCAAAGTCATGGTATAAACAACAGATAAAAAATTCAAATTTTGAAAATTCAGACAGCATTTCACAACCTGCCATTACACTCAAACATACCAATTTAAGACTCTACCCAAGTTCAGATGGTATCTATTATGACCCAAGAAGAACAGGAGAAGGTTTTCCTTTTGACTATAGTCAGAATTCCTCAGTACATATCAATACTCCTTTGGCAATTTCACACTATTCATTGGATAAACAGTGGGTTTATGCACAAACTTCTTTTGCATCAGGTTGGATAAAAGTTGAAGATATGGCTTTTGTTACATCAAGTTTTCAAACTCAATTTAGAAACAATGACTATGCTATTACAGTAAAAGACAATTTAAACCTTAGCGATGATAATGGTCATATATCGTTGGTTAAAATAGGAAGTATCTTCCCAATAGACCCAAAAACAAAAAAATATCTTATTGCAAAAAAAGATGAAAAAAATTATGCATACTTATCAAAAGTAACAGTTAATGATATTGATATTATTGCACATAAACCTATTAAATTTAACCCTTATAATATCGCATATATCTCTAAACAACTGGTAGGAGAACCTTATGGATGGGGTGGTGGTTATGAAACTCGTGACTGTTCAGCGTTAACCAAAGATTTTTTTGCTCCATTTGGAATTTACTTGGCTAGAAATTCACGTCAACAAGCCAATAATGGAAATGAGTTTATCTCGCTTAAAGGGCTGAATGCAAAAGCAAAACAACAGACCATTTTAGCCAATGCAAAACCCTTTAGATCCATGCTTTTTGTTCCTGGACACATTACACTCTATCTAGGAGAGCGAAAAGGCGAACCTATTATTTTACATAACTATTGGGGAGTACGTCTAAAAGATGGAAGTAAAAAAGTATTGGCAAGAGCTATTATTAGTACCACAAAACCTGGTATGGAGTTGGCAAATGTCAAAAAAAGAAGTATGTTAATTAATACCTTGACAGGAATAGTGAACTTTTAAATTAGATTTGGTCGACACACTGGTCGACCACTACTATATATTCTATCCTATACTACAAGATGGGCTATCTGCATTTCCACCTGCAAAGTAGTTTCCATCAAAACTAACCAATGAGTATTTACTATCATCCCCTAAAGAGTCCGTTAGACCTTTAATTGATAAAAATCCTAATGAATCAGCACCAATATACTCAGCTATCTCTTGTGGTGTTTTAGAAGAAGAGATAAGCTCTGTTGTTGTTGCTGTATCAATTCCATAACGACAAGGGAACTTAATCTCAGGAGCTGCGATACGCATGTGTACCTCTAAAGCCCCTGCCTCTTTAAGGAGTTTAACTATCTGCTTAGAGGTTGTTCCACGAACCAAAGAGTCATCTACAATAGCTACTCTTTTACCTTTAATCATATCTTTAATCGGAGAGAGTTTCAGTTTTACTTTTAAATCACGAATCTCTTGGGTTGGTTCAATAAAGGTACGCCCCACATAGTGATTTCGTACAATTCCCATCTCGAAAGGAACGCCCATTCCATCGGCATATCCTTTTGCAGCAGCTACACCAGAGTCTGGAACAGGAAGCACTAAATCAATATCAGCAGGAGTCTCTTTTGCTAGCTGTTTACCCATTTTTAGACGCATATTATATACTGTTTTACCATCAATAATAGAATCTGGACGAGCAAAGTAAATATACTCAAATGCACATGGATGAGGGTCTGATTCAAAAATCATCTCTGATTTTGGCTCTTTGCCCTCTTCAAAAACAAGCATCTCTCCTGGTTCAACATCACGAATAAACTCTGCACCTACCAAATCAAAAGCACATGTTTCAGACGCTACTATCCAACCACCATCTTTAAGCTTTCCTAAGCTTAAAGGACGAATTCCAAAACGGTCACGAACCACAAACATTTTACTACGGCTCTGAATTGCCAAACAGTATGCACCCTCTATTCTGGTAAGCATATCTTTGATACGAGCTTTAAGTTTATTTTTTTGACTCTTTGCAATAAGGTGTACAATATTTTCGGTATCCATATCGGTTTGAAAGATTGCCCCTTTGTCTATTAACTCATTACGAACTTCATATTTATTGGTCAAATTTCCGTTATGAGCCACCGATATTTCGCCCAGTTTATACTTGGCAAACACAGGTTGAGCATCAAGAACCGAATCTTTCCCTGCTGTAGAGTAACGATTATGCCCAATAGCACAAGAGCCATCAAGAAGATTTAGTCGCCCCTCATGAAAAACATCCGTAACCAATCCTCTTCGCTTGACTAAATGAATTTTCTCTCCATCTGCCGAAGAGATTCCTGTAGACTCTTGCCCACGATGTTGCATAGAGAAAAGTGCGTAATAGGCTATTTTCGCTGCATCTTCTGTACCAAATACTCCAACTATAGCACACATACTATAGTCCTAAACAATCGTTAATCGAGTAGATTCCATTCTCTTGATTAACCAACCATCCAGCAGCTCGTATTGCACCTTTTGAGAACGTTTCACGACTGGTTGCCGTATGGTTAAGTTCTAAAAATTCGCCATCGTTATAGAATCCAACTGTATGTCGCCCTACTATATCGCCACCACGAAGAGCCATAACAGCAATCTCATCTTTGGTTCTTGCTCCAATTTGACCATCACGCCCAGAGATACGAACAGCATCCAAATCTAAACCACGACCTTTTGCTGCAAACTCGCCAAGGGTCAACGCTGTTCCACTTGGAGAATCCACTTTATGTCGGTGGTGTTGCTCTACAATCTCTATATCAAAATCTTTAAGTGTTGAAGCTACTTGCTCTACCAACTGTTTTAAAAGTGCAATTCCTGCTGACATATTAGAAGAGTACAAAACAGCCATATTTTCAGATGCTTCTGTTAAAAGGTTCTGTTGATGTTCATTAAATCCTGTGGTTGCAATAACCAGTGGTGTTGGGTTCTTAAGTGCATTTTCCAATAAATCTTGGGTTGCTACTGGTGCAGAAAAGTCAATAATAACATCAGAATTTTCAAGAACAGTTGCCATATCATTTGTAATTAATGTACTCTTAGGAACAGCCACTTTTAGCTCATCAAAAACATGCAATACACTTAACTCTAAGCCCTCAGTCTCTAATACATTATTAATTAGGTGTTCGCCCATGCGTCCTGTACTACCTACTATTCCTACTCTTGTCATCTTATTATATCCTCATGCGTTAAATTATTTCGGATTATACATGATTTTTTATAAGGGTGGGATTTATCAAGAATATAACGTGTTCCCACCTTAAATGTGGGAACAGAGGAGAAAAATATTACGAAAGTTCTTGAATATAAGCAATAACTTGTAACGCTGCGACTGAACCATCTCCAGCAGCAGAAACCACCTGTTTTGGTGCTTGGATTCTCATATCTCCTGCACTAAATAGACCAGCAACATCTGTTTTCATGCTAAGGTCTACAATCACTTGACCCCAATCATTCATGGCACAGATAAACTCTCCATTTTCATCTTTTAGAACAGAGTTATTTACATTGTGACCCACAAAGACAAAAAGACCAGTATTTGCCATATCTGTAATCTCATCGGTTTTAATATTCTTGATTTTTACACCATCAAGCCCCATCATTCCACCATATGCTTCGTCTATTACAGAATCGGTAATAAGATGGATATTCTCTTTTCTTTTGATTCTATCCAGTGTTGGAGGAGCTGCTCTAAACTCATCTCTTCTATGAACCACATAGACATCCGAACAGATATTAGAGAGATAAAATGCCTCTTCTAAAGCTGTATCTCCACCACCAAGTACGGTTACAGGTTTATTTTTATAAAAGAATCCATCACAAGTGGCACAAGTACTTACACCTTTTCCAAAAAATTCATCTTCGCCATTAAATCCTGCTCGTTTTGGAGTTGAGCCTGTACAGACAATTACCGTTAAAGCTTGGGCTGTTTCGCCACCTTCAAGTGTAATAGTAAAGTAGTCGCCTGTTTTTGCCACACGTTCCACCTTTTTAATCTCATGTTTTAGACCAAAATGAAAACACTGCTTTTGCCATGTGTCCATAAAATCCATACCTGTTTTGTCATGTTCAAAAAAACCAGGATAATTTTCTATCTCAGAACTTTGAGTAATCTGTCCACCTGGAAGCCCCATCTCAAACATGGTTACGTTTTGTAATCCACCACGCGTTGCATAAAGCCCTGCTGTAAGACCAGCAGGTCCTCCACCAATAATTGCACAATCTAACATTGAAAAATCCTTGAATATTTAATATTTTTATAAAGTTGTTTAAAGAGGTAAGTTCGATTTCATCGAACATAAAAAAGATTCTCATGCGAGTGCATGAGAATAGAAAATTACGCTAATTGAGCGTTAATTTTTTCAGCAAATGCGTCTTTAGAAGCAGCACCTACCATTTGGTCAACTAATTCGCCATCTTTAAAGAAAAGAATCGCTGGAATTGAACGAATTCCATATTTAACAGAAATCTCTTGTTGCTCATCTGTGTTTACTTTTGCAATAGTTGCTTTTCCATCAAAATCATTTGCTAACTCTTCTACTACAGGAGCAATCATTCTACAAGGTCCACACCATGGAGCCCAAAAGTCTACCATTGTTACGCCTTCTGCGATTGTTGCCTCAAAATTGTCCTGTGTTAATTCTACGTATGTTGCCATATTTGTATATCCTTAATTTAAATTTTTAATTAATGTTAATATTATACATCAATTATGTTTATAGATTATGTAGTTTACAATCTAATATAAACGATTTATAGCTTATCTTCTCTTAAGTTGTCAAGTCTAATCCAAAAGAATTTCAGAATATTGTGCAGAACGGCTATTTTTAATAACATTTACAGACTTTCCTTTAACAGTATAGACAAAAGAAAGCTTAGGAGAAAGTGTTCTATTCTCATTAGCACGATGCAGAAGCTTAGAGTGGAAAAGAACCACATCTCCTTGATTCAAAGAAAAACTCTGCTTTGTTTCTATAAGTGACATATTCTTTGGATGCTCTGTATTAAAATACTCTTTATCTCCAAACTGTTCATCCAAAAACTCTATTTTATGACTTTTAGGAATAAACTCCAATACACCATTTTTAGAATTTTCTTCTCCTAATGCTAACCAAACACTTACTAAATTATCATCATCATATGACCAATAACGTCGGTCTTGATGCCAAGAGGTTTCCGTACTACTAAACGGCATTTTTGTCATTATCGAATTATGATGTGCCAACGTCAAGACCACATCGTCTTCTAAAACTTGCTTCAGAATAGGTCGTATTTTTTTATTTTCCATCCAATTTTTAAAAACAATATCGCGAGTATAGACTTGACGAAGCCGTCTAACTGTTATCTCTTTACTATTCTCTATACTGTTATAATTAGAAACTTCTGTACGATACTCCTGAGACTTCATACTATAACCAACCTCTGTCTCAATAGGTTCTATTTGATGTTTTAAATGAGCTTTTGCCACATCTAAAATCACTTCACACTCTTTTGAATTTGCAAAGTTTCGTATAAGTAAAAATCCATTATTATTAAACTGCTCCAACTCATCATTTGTCAACTTCATCTTTAACACCCCTTTTTGTATTGAAAAATAAGTATATATTATATCTTTTATAAATTTATTTATCATTTTAATTTTTTAAACTTTTTTCAAAAAAAACATAATTTTTTATTTTTTTATGTTAAGATACCTATTCCAAAAATTATATTTATAAGGACTTTAGAATGAAAAAACTTTTATTTATTGCAACAGCAACAGCACTTATGACAACTGCATCATTTGCAAATGCAAACACAGGTTGTGGACTTGGTAACCAAGTAATTTCAAATCAAGATTCAGTTTTAATGCAAGTTTTTGCAGCAACTACCAATGGAACTTCTGGTAATCAAACATTTGGTATCACTTCAGGAACATCAGGTTGTGCAAAACCAGCTAAATTTGTATCTAATGACAGAGCAAATGAGTTTGTAGCAGGGAATATGGATGCCTTAGCACTTGATATTTCAAATGGTCAAGGAGAAGCACTTACAACATTGGCAACTCTTTTAAATATATCAAATCCTGAAACTTTTGCTTCAACACTTCAAGCAAATTTTGACAAAATTTATACCTCTTCAAACGTATCATCAGCAAATGTTATTGATAACATTGTAGCATTAGGATAATTATTCCTAAATGATATTAGCAGTTCAAAAAGCAGTCATACTCTTTTTGGGACTGCTTCTACTTCAGAATAACCTTTTTGCAACATCCCTTTTTTCAGACGATAAACTCTCCAAACTTTCACAAAATCCTCAATGGAAACGACTATTACATTTTAAAAATGGACAGAGTGAAATAGATGATAAACGCTTCTTTTTTTCAAAAGATGGGAAAAACAGTCCAAAGTCTGAACTCAAAGCCTCTATAGAAGAACTTATCTCTGACAAAAGCGATGATGAAAACTCTACTTTATGTCACTACCCATCTCGTTCAGATTGGATTTTAAAACAACTTCCAGAGTTAAAAAATACTATTTTTATTCCAAAATGTATCAGTTTAAAAAAAGAGTTAAAAGAGCTAGGAGCAAAACAGATAACCCTTATTTTGGCATCTGCACACATTAACTCCCCTGCTTCGGCATTTGGTCATACTTTTTTACGAATTGATAACAATCCAAACACTCCCCTGCTCTCATATGCTGTCAACTACGCTGCTCAAACCACCGAAGATAATGGTTTTGTCTATGCCTACCAAGGCTTGTTTGGTGGCTACAAAGGGCGTTACTCTATTGACCCCTATTACAAAAAGCTAAAAGAGTATTCTGATTTAGAACAGCGTGATGTTTGGGAGTACACTTTAGATTTAACACAAGAGCAGATAGATAGAATGGTTCTTCATATCTTTGAGATTCGTCACTTCTATGCCGACTACTTCTTTTTGGCTGAAAACTGTTCATATAACCTTTTGTGGCTTATTGAAATTGCAAAAGAGAAGAGCAATTTAGTACATAAATTCAACCATAAAGCCATCCCTATTGATACCCTTCGAGCAGTCATTTCTGAAAAATTAGTCAAAGATTCCATCTACAGACCATCAAAACGTAAAGAGATTTTAGCAATAAGTGACCCCATAAAAAGCAATCCTATTGCTTTAGATTTTGCTCAAAGTGATGAGTACAATCTAAGCCTTATTAAACATTTAACTAAAAAAGAGAAAATAGCCTCTTTAGAGTTGGCGACGGCTCTATTAAAAATAAAACGTTCTGACAATAAGATTTCAAAAAAAGAGTATCTCCCCAAATTTCTAAAGATATTACGCGAACGAAGTAAATTAGGAAAAGTTAAAAAAGAGAGTATTCCAAAACCCTCTTCTCCAAAAGATGGACACCTCTCTGCAAAAACTACCTTTTCGTATCTTACAGATAAAACACTAAAGTTACGAAGCAAAGTCGCTTATCATGATATTTACGACAACGACAACGGATATATCTCTGGTGGGTACATTAGCTTTTTTGATACAGCAATAGAGTACAGTGAGGATAAACTGCAACTTAAAGAGATAAGATTTTTAGACATTAAATCCTATGCCATTCAAGACGCTATTTTCAAACCAATATCATGGCAAGTAGCCGTGGGGGCAAAACGTCTATTTAATAATCAACTCAACAGCTACTTAACAGCAGGTGCAGGGGTTACATTGGGCAGAGATAACCTATATGGATTTGCTACCATTACACCAAGTATCTATTACAAAAAGCATGAAGAGCATAGTATCGCTGGAAATATCGGTCTACTATATAATCCATCAAAATATCTAAAACTAGGATTCACAGCTTCACACGAATGGTTCAAAGATAATAGAACAATAAAAAGAGCAGAGCCATTTATAACCTATAGCTTTGACCAAGAATCGGCGATTAATATTAAATATGAGTATAAAGATATAAATGGAGTAGAAGAGAAAGATACAACACTCTCTTGGTTTTGGTATTTTTAGAAATATTCCCAAGAAGATTTTTAGTATATTTTACTTTAGGCTCATCTGCATTACTCAATTAAGAATTGGGAACGATAGGGGTATTTTTACTAAAAACCGTGTGAACTACCTCTAGCTAAAGAGCTAGAGGCTTCCTAACTAGCAGACTCCAACGAGTCTGAATTTGAAAGGCTTTCTGATTTATAGTCTTGAAGGCTAATTCCTAGCCCAAGAGACTCCAATCCTCTGCGTTCTATATT
>CAYPCV010000187.1:0-2620 GCA_964409295.1 uncultured Sulfurovum sp. | reverse complement strand
ACAAAAAATATACAATTATGTTATAATATGCTTTTAAAAATAAAGGAATATCTATTATGAATCAGCGAACAATTAGCAAATCAGTAGAGGTTGTGGGGATAGGATTACATAAGGGTGAACCTATTAAACTTAGGTTAGAGCCTTTGGGTGTTGATGCAGGGATTGTTTTTTATAGAGAAGATTTGGCATTGACTATTCCTTTACATCCATCCAATGTTATTGATACACAAATGGCAACGGTGATTGGTTCTAAAAACTCCAATAATCAAACAGGTTCTATCTCTACCATTGAACATTTTCTTTCAGCTGTTTATGCCTATGGTATTGACAATATGCGTGTGGTGGTCAATGGAAACGAGATGCCTATTATGGACGGAAGTGCCTCCTCTTTTTGTCTGCTTTTAGATGAAGCAGGGGTGCAAGAGCAAGAGTTAGCAAAACAGATTATTTGTGTTAAAAAAGCTGTAGAGGTGCGTGATGGTGCTAAATTTGTACGTTTAGAACCCAGTTCAACGGTGACATTTGATTTTGAGATAGATTTTGAACATCCCGTTATTGGTAAACAGTCAGAATCATATGGTTTTGGTACCAAACCTTTTATTGAAGAGATTGCACGGGCTAGAACCTTTGGATTTGCCCGTGATATTCAGTATCTTCAAAGCATGAATTTAGCACTGGGTGCGAGTTTGAACAATGCCATTGGCTTGGATGATGAAAAAGTTTTAAATCCTGAAGGCTTACGATTTAACAATGAGTTTGCTCGTCATAAAATTTTGGATGCAATGGGAGATATGATGGTGCTAGGACACAACATCTTAGGAGCTTACTCCTCTTTTGCAGGAAGCCATAAACTCAATCATCTCTTGACCGTTGAACTTTTATCAAATTCTGAAAATTATGAAATATTAACACTCAATAGTGTGAAGAGTCGAGAGTTTGAAAAAAGTTTCGCTTAAATATCAAGTTGTAATTGTCTCGATAGCGTCACCACTTCTTATTGGAATATATGAAGATGGTGTGTTACTTAAAGAGATAAAAAGCAACGAAAAAACCTCTGAAATTCTTCTTAAAATTCTGATGGAGACAAGCGAAAAATACCCCCTCTCTCGTTTTATCTATACCTCAGGACCTGGCTCTTATATGGCGATTAAATTGACCTATATTACTTTACGTTCTTTGGAGATTTTAAAAGAGATAAAGTTTGAGGCGTGTGACGCTTTTTCACTTAATCAAAATAATCCTATCAAAGCGATGGGAAAACTTTACTTTATCAAAGAAAATAATACTATAATAACAAAAAAAATTGATGAAGCAGTAGAGCAACGGTTTGAATTACCTTCCATGTTGAGTGAAGTGCATATTTTAACAGATAATAAACCAATGTATATTCTACCTGCTGTATAACGTTTCCCGTTTGACATCAGCAAAGGAAGAACTTTGTTTGTATCTGTACCAGCAACATCGGCGAACCTAGGACCAGGTTTTGATACGCTTGGATTGGCGATAAATCTCCGTAATGAGATTACCATAAAACCCTCTCGTTTTTTCTCTGTATCCACACGTGGTGAAGGGGCAGAAAATCCTCATATTCGTAAAAATCTACTCTTTATGAGTATCTTTAATAAGCAATATCATAAGTTAAAAGGTCGCAAAGATAACTTTAGATTTGAGTTTACCAATCGTATTCCCATTTCAAGAGGATTAGGCTCATCTTCAGCTGTGATAACCGCAGCACTAACAGCTTCTTATGTGGCAGCCGAAGAGCGTTATAATAAAAGAAAAATTTTAAATTTAGCACTGGAGTACGAGTCCCACCCTGATAACATTACTCCTGCTGTAATGGGTGGATTTAATGTAGCATGTGTGGAAGAGAAAAAAATTTATAGCAAAAAGAGAAAAGTTCCTGAGTATCTTAGGGCTGTCTTAGTTATTCCCAATAAAACTATCTCTACAGCAAAATCTCGAAATGTTCTGCCAAATGTCTATAGAACAGATGAATTGGTCTACTCTCTCTCTCGTTCCTCTTTTATGACCTCTTTGTTTATGACAGAGTCATGGGATCTGTTGCGTATTGCATCGAAAGACAAGATACACCAGAGCAGACGAATGAAGCAGATGCCTGATTTGTTTGAGGTGCAAAAAATTGCACTGAGTAATGGAGCATTGATGAGTACACTTTCAGGAAGTGGTTCAACATTTTTTACACTCTGTTATGCAGATGATGCGGCAAAAATTCATCAAAAATTAGCAGAAAATTTCCCAAAATTTAGGGTATTTACGAAGACTCTTGATAATTATGGCGTCACTTCAAAGAGTTAATAACAAAAATTAGGTATAATTATGCGAAAAAATGAACCAGTACGCATGTGTATAACATGTAGAGAACGAGAACTTCAAAAAAAATTACTTCGCCTACAAGAGAAAAACAGTAACATTTTTCCTTATTCAGGACAGGGTCGGAGTTTTTATATATGTGATAGTTGTCGTGAAAACGAAAAAAAGATTAAGGGTTTAATGAAACGTTTTCGGCTCTCTAGTGAAGATAGTGAACAGTTTGTTAAGTATTTAAAGGAGTTAGATAAGAATGGATAGAGTTAAAATCCAAGAGATTGCAGATGAA
>CAYPCV010000186.1:0-8290 GCA_964409295.1 uncultured Sulfurovum sp. | reverse complement strand
ATTTGAGTTAATAGAAAAAAGTTTTTTTAAATGCTGTAATATTTTAGGATTCTCTTCTATCTCATCCAATATATCAAAGTTTTCAGCTTCAATAATGGCCGAATAAACAGGAATAATATCACAACCTTCAGAATAGATACCATCTTCTATTCTAATCATATATTCTGAAATAATATCTTTATGAAGATTATACTCTTTGGGACAATCTATAGTTTTAGCCTGAGAAATGGTACTTAACATAAAAGTCAAAAACAAAAAAACTGACATACGATTGACTATGCAGATAATTAAAAATTTTATACTATTCATAATTAAATATAATCCTTAGATTTACTAGCCCATTCCAATACTAACTAAGTCTTTAGTTTTTATGGTGTTTTTTATCAAAACAATAGGTAACTATCTACTAAAAATAGCTATATTCTCACTTATAAAATTAGAATTGGAATGGGCTAAGGTTTACTTTAATTATTATATCAACCAACTACCTAAAGTCGTATCGTTTTCATAAAGAATTAATTAAAAGTTACAATAAATATATAAAAGAAAATATAATATATGTTTTTATATTAAAAATAATTTGTTTTAATGTTATATTATTTTAAATAATGTAGAAAAGACTCCTCTAACTTTTTTTGAAAAGCCATAGGAGAAACAATGTGAATATTAGGAATCATAGATTAAAGATTATCTTAAAAGGAAGATTAAAAAATATAAGAATGGGTTTAAAAGTATGTATGAGTAATAGAGAGAAAAAATCTCTCTATTACGCTTTGTATTCTACTTCAGATGCTTGGCTAAAATTAGGAACATTATCATAGGTAAAGACGGCAAAATATTTATCCATCTTTGTTGAACCAAAATTGTCAAAGGTATAGTTATCTGACCCTGCATAGAGTTTTACTCCATCAAATGGACTCTTTGGAGTATGCCAACGGTTTCGTACCACATAGTACCCCACTAAGTCATTGTCTTCGATTTTATCCCATGTTAATTTTACCAATTTATTTTCAACTTTACATTGAAGATTTACAACAGAAGGAAGAGGGTGCTTTCGTCTTTTGATGTATTTAACCATTAATTTGGCTGCTTTTTTCCCTTTGTATGACCATTTAATAAGATGGTCTCGACAAAGAGTAGAGGTTGGATGAATAACAAATTTTGCCTCTTCTCCATGTCGTTGTTTCTCTTCTAGAGCTAGTTTTGAGTATTGGTCAAAGATAAAGTGGTGTTTTTTCTTTTTTCCAAGCTCGGCTGAACTAACTTCGTAGCCAATAAATTCGATACGTTCACGTTCTCGAATGTCTTGGTAGCTAAACTCTTCTAAATCTACAAATTCAACGTTATAACGAATATCAACGGTTTTTTTAACTGTAGAGGTATTGGTAATTTCTATCCACGCATCAGTAATAATAGATTCATCTGGGTCAGGTAGCTTAGATAAATCAAACGACATATAGGCGTAAATCTTTTCATCACTCTTATTAAATCCACATGCCATAGAGTCTTGAGTAATATCTTCTGGAGAGATAGTCATTGAATTTTGCAACTCTATACTTATCTCTTTACTTGGAATGGTGTATTTAATATCAATAGAGGGGCGATAGTGTAAGCCCCCTCCTGCATTTCCATACCCTAAATCAAAGACCATGATTTGTGAGTCTCGACCAATAGGTAATAGAGTTGGCCCTTCCAATTTTAGAATCATATTTCGTTTTTCCAATTGACTTTGGATAATTTTTTTCTCAAAATCATTACAGTCCCAATGAGACCAAATACCTTGGGTCAGTTTTTCTGAAGGAATACTACCTCCAATGGTTTTAATATGTTTAGCGTGATGCACTTGTTCAAAATCACGAATGTTCGAGATAGATTCTTGGTCAATAATAGATAAAGACCACTCTCCATATTTTTCAATTTTTGCAGAGACACGGTTTAGAGGGTAGAGTGAAACTTTTGTCTCTAAAATAATAGCATCTTCAGGAATTGAACTTAAATCAAAACGCATTACACCATAGGAGATTCCTCTGTTTTGACTTACACCAACTTTTAGAGACTGTACTCCAAAATGCCCATGATTAGCTTCGGGAGATTTCTCAGCTACATACCCTACATCTGAAGCATGAGGAAAGATGGTTCGTGAAAATTCTGCTTCTCCAAGTAGGGTTTTAAGTTTAACTTTTGGAGCAAATGGAGATTTGGTTTTTGAAAGTTTATTTATGGCTCGAATATAATAGAAATACATTGTACCACTTTTTAAATTCTCATCTATAAAGCTTGTATTACAGGTTGTCGCTATAAGTGAAGAGTGATTACAGGACATTTTATTATTTAAATTTCTATAAATCTCAAAATAGACAGTGGGATTGTTGTCATATTCCCATGTTAATGAACAGCTGTTTGATGAAAAAGAGTCTATATGAAAGTTGCTAACACGTTGTGGTGCTGTTTGACCATAGTTTTTTGCTTCGCCCAAAGCATATAGTAGGGCAGGAATATTTTCGCTAACAGATTCAGACATATTTTGAATATAATCTGGAATGTTTCGTGTTCCAACTTCTACAACAATGGCTAAAATTCCTTTTTCATAATAGTATTCACGACCAGAACCTGAGATAAGCTTTGTAGGTGGCTTTCCTCGATTGATTCCATACTTTCGCCCTGTTATTTTATGGATATGATAGTTCATGTTTGCACAAAGTGTATTCATATCTGTACCCTCTATTTCACTCTCATGGTTAAATTTATGAGCAGGGAAAAAGACATTTCCTTGTGAATGGTAATCTAATGCAATGGTAATATTTGCATGCGTGTCAACAAATTTCTTGATGGCTAATGTTTCAGGTTCAGAAAATGGATGAGGCCCACTGTAGGTATTTCCTGCTGTAAAGGTTGATTTGTTATAGCCCACAGAGAAGTTTCGATTTAAATCGACACCAAATGTTCCGTCGCCGTTGTCTCGTCGATTTTTTCTCCAAAAAGAGAAGTGTTTTCGGCTGTATTCAAAACCATCAGGGTTAAGACAAGGAACTAGGTAGAGTGTATTATGTGTAAGCGTTTCTAAAATTTCTGGATTATTTTGGTGGTTACTTAAAATATAGTCAATAAAATCGATACCCAACTCATGACCAATCCACTCTCGTGCATGGGCTGTTCCTGTATAGAGCAGAGCAGGCTTTAGGTTTGCATAAGCAACGTGCAGACTAATGGTCGCTAAAAGTATAGGTCTGTTTTCCCAAGTAGTACCAATATTTTCTACAGTGATTAAATCTGGATATTTTTGGACACACTCTTCGAGAAAGGCACAACCCTCATCATAAGACTTATATTGTTGTTTCATAGATAATTTCCCCTATGTTAAATTGTTCAAAATTTTAGCAAATTGTTACCTCTATAGAGGTTAATAAGGCAAATTGGATATAATCACAAAAAAATATTTTAGATACAAAAGGTAACATTAACATGGCAATTAATACAGTTAGTTCAACAGAAGAGTTTAAAGCATTGGTAGCAGAAGTAACAGGACAAGAGGGTTATAGAGAGCCTATTGCTTTTGGTATTGCTAGAGTTGATAGAGGTCAAAAAAATGCAGAAAAAGTGTTACAAGCAAATTATGCATTGATTAATTGGAATGAAAATTTTGGTTCAGCAGCTGTATTTATCAACGCCATTCAAGAGGCAAATCACTCGGTTGATTTTTCAGGTTCAGAGTTTGTAATAACCTTGAATGATAATATGATTAATAACGCAATGGCTTCTTTTGCACCATATCTAGGGGAAGCAGTAGGAGATGCTCACAAAAATGTACAAGTTGTAAAAGCACTTGCAAATTTAGAAGATGTAGCTAAGGATTTTAGAATCTGTTTCCTTTTTGAAGATGCACCTGCACAGAGTGTTGAAGCTGTTTATTTAAAACTTTATGCTCTTTCTCAAGAAAAAGCTCCTTTACGAAGCCTAAATTTAAATGGTGCATTTGGAATTCTTTCTAACGTTGCATGGGTTGGAAATACTCCGTATGAATTAGAGTATTTACGAGAAAATGAAATAGAGATGAAACTGAACGGTACGTTCCCAACTATTGATTCTGTAGATAAATTCCCAAGATATTTACAACATATTATTCCTGCTGATAATACACGAATTTTAGAAGCGTCAAAAGTTAGAATGGGGGCTCAATTAGCAGCTGGAACAACTGTTATGCCAGGTGCTTCATATATTAACTTCAATGCAGGAACATTGGGTGCTGTTATGGTAGAAGGGCGTATTTCAAGTTCGGCTATTGTTGGTGCAGGTTCAGATGTTGGTGGAGGAGCAAGTATTTTAGGTGTTTAAGTGGAACAGATGGTAACCCTATCTCTATCGGAGAAAACACTCTTTTAGGTGCAAACTCTACTTGTGGTATTCCTCTTGGAGATGCATGTATTATTGATGGTGGTGTTGCAATTTTTGCAGGAACAAAAGTAAAAATTACTTCGGAGCAACTGGCTCTTATCAATGAAGCGAATCCAGAAGCTAACTTAGAAGCAGAAGAGACATTTAGAGCTGATGCCCTTCAGGGACTTAATGGTCTTCACTTTAGACAAAACTCTACAACAGGAGAGATTGTTGTAAATCGAAGTACTAGAGAAGTAAAACTAAACGCTGAACTTCATT
This sequence comes from uncultured Sulfurovum sp., assembly GCA_964409295.1. Lineage (GTDB taxonomy): Bacteria > Campylobacterota > Campylobacteria > Campylobacterales > Sulfurovaceae > UBA1140. Next base: position 3,637 of record CAYPCV010000186.1, on the reverse strand, counting down.
AGGAGTTTGGAATGAATGAACTAGATATAATTAAGCGAGTTTTTCTTTTAGGCGTTTCTAAAAGAGAAGAGGGCGAAAGCATGCAAGAGACACTAGTGAGTTTAGTGAATACTGGTATGTTTGATATGAAAGAGGCAAAACAGGTTTTGAAAGAGCTTCGTGATGCCAAATATATTGTAGGTAATAATCTTTCGATGACAGGTGTTATCGAAGCAGACAAAGCCGAAAAAGAGTTTAAACAATAATATTTGGAATCGGTAGGGTCGATTTATCGACCCTACAGAAAAAAGGTAAAAAATATGCGAATAGACAAATGGCTAGCAGCTGTAAATGTAATTAAACGTCGTACCATTGCTTCAGATATGGTCAAGAGTGATGTGGTTTTTATTAATGGTATTAAAGCCAAAGCAAGTAAAAATGTGGCGATTGGAGACAAGATAACGATAGAGTATCTTAAAGGTGCAAAAGAGTTTGAAGTGTTACAAATTCCTACAACTAAAACCATTCCTAAAAGTAAAAAAGATGAATACGTTAAAGAGTTATCATGAGAAAAACAGAAGAACAATTTGAAAAACTATTTTCCAACGAACTATCCACAGAAGAGTCACGACAGTTTCTTATAGACCTTTATACTAAAGGCGAGACTTTTGATGATATTGCTGATGCAGCAAAAGTAATGCGAAGACACTCGATAAAGCTTCCTATCTCAGAAATTTTACAAGAACAAGCTATTGATGTGGTAGGAACAGGTGGAGATAAGAGTGGAAGTTTTAATATCTCTACGACAGTTTCACTTCTTTTAGCTTCTTTGGGGTGTGTGGTAGCAAAACATGGAAACAGAAGCATTACGTCGAATTCTGGTTCAGCAGACCTTTTGGAATCGTTGGGAGTAAATCTTAATTTAGAGCCTAAAAAACAGTTGAAAATGTTGGAAGAGACAGGTTTTTGTTTTATTTTTGCAATGAATCATCATCCTGCGATGAAACACATTATGCCGATTCGTAAAAGTATTGACCATCGGACAATTTTTAATATTCTTGGTCCACTAACCAATCCTGCTGGGGCTAAAAAATATCTACTTGGCGTTTTTGACCCTGATTATATAACGCGCATGGCAAAAGCACTAATTGCTCTTGATAGTAAAAGCAGAGCATTTGTGGTAAGTTCCAATGATGGTATGGATGAAATCTCGTTGGCAACAACTACACAGTTTGCTTTTGTAGAGAATGGAACAATCTCTACAGGTATTATTGACCCTGAAAGTTTTGGATTTAAACTCGCTCCAAAAGAGGCAATACTTGGTGGAAATGCAGACGACAATGCAAAAATAACACGAAGTATCTTTGAAAATAGAGCTACCGATGCTCAACGAGATATTGTACTATTAAATGCAGGGTTTGCCCTTTTTACCGATGGAAAAGCACGAGATATTCAAGAGGCATTTGAGATGGCTAGAATGGGGCTAGAGAGTGGTAAAGCACAAGAACATTTGAAAACCATAGCCAATGCTTCAAATCTTTTATAAATAAAAAAGATAAAAAATGAGAGAGATAATTGTATCAGAAGATGAATTAGAAATCGTAGTAGAGTATTTAAACTTTATCGTTCCAAAAGATGCCATTCTTTTTTTGGTTGGAAACTTAGCTTCAGGTAAAACAACCTTGACAGCTAAAGTAGCTAAAATACGAGGTATTGAAGGGGAAATTACATCGCCTACCTTCTCTTTACAACAGTGTTACTCTGAAAATTTGTATCACTATGACCTTTATCGTATAGAAAATGCTGAGTTTATGGAGTTGGGACTCTTTGAAGAGTTTGATAAGTCTGGATGGCATATGGTTGAGTGGGGGGATGAAGCGTTAAAAGCATTTTTATTAAATGCTGGCTATGAGATTTTTACCGTAACTATTAGTCCTTATGAAGAGAAACGAAAATATTGTATAGAAAAGAACTAAAGAGAGGTTTTGATGCAAACATACACCCTAGAAGCGAAACATTTATCAAAAATTATTAAAAAAACAAAAATTGTACATGACGTTTCGGTTAAAGTCTCTTCGCGTGAAATTGTAGGTCTTTTGGGACCTAATGGTGCTGGTAAAACAACCTCTTTTTACATGATTTGTGGGTTAACCGATGCTTCTACTGGCTCTGTTTATATTGATGAGGTAGATGTTACTAAAATGTCTTTGAGTACACGAGCCAAAATGGGCATAGGCTATTTGCCACAAGAGTCAAGTATTTTTAAAGATTTATCGGTTGAAGATAACCTTTTTATGGCTGCTGAAGCAATGAGGTTAGATGAAGATGTGGCACATAAACGGATAGAAAATTTATTGAGCCTTTTTAACATTGAACCTATTCGCAAACGTTTAGGAATACAGCTTTCGGGTGGAGAGCGACGACGTGTAGAGATTGCACGGGCATTGGTGGCTGAACCCAAATTTTTGTTATTGGATGAGCCTTTTGCAGGGGTTGACCCTATTGCTGTTGAAGATATACAAGGAATTGTTAGAGAGCTTATCAAGCTAAATATGGGTGTTCTAATTACCGATCATAATGTTCGTGAAACCTTAGGGATTTGTGATAGAGCTTATGTTATGAGAGCAGGAGAGATGCTAGCAACGGGAACGAGTGAAGAGATTAAAAAGAATCCAAGTGTTATTAAATACTACTTAGGAGAAAATTTTCACTTCTAATATGCTCTGTTTTAGAATGTATGCTTGTAAAGATAGTTGATTTTATAGCTTCTTTGTAACCAATGTACACAATTCTAAAGCTATAGTTCCCTAGACTCTTACTTAAGCTCGATTTATAACTACTATAACGAAAAACAAAGCCTTTCTAAGCTATAATCCCCCAAATATTTTGTAACACAGGATGGATAAATGGAAGGTGTATGGACTTTTTTAGGTGTCTTCACAGGACACGGAACAGCTATGGTTGTAGCACACTTAATTTTAGTAGTAGGGATAGTACTCCTTTTAGCTAAAACGGCATCGGCAACAATGAGAGCCGTACCAGTAGGTACGCAAAACTTTATGGAAGCATATATTCAAGGTGCTATTTCAATGGGTAAAGATACCATTGGCGAAGAGAAAGCAAGACAATATTTACCACTTGTATTAACAGTTGGTCTTTTTGTTCTTATCTCTAACCTTGTTGGTATTATTCCTGGTTTTGAGTCTCCAACTTCAAATATTAACGTAACATTACCGTTAGCACTTGTAGTATTTATCTACTACAACTATGAAGGTATAAGAGTAAATGGCGTAAAAAAATACTTTGCACACTTTATGGGACCAGTACCTGTACTTGCACCATTAATGTTCCCAATTGAAATTGTTTCTCATATTTCAAGAATTATTTCATTGTCATTTAGACTTTTTGGTAACATTAAAGGGGATGACCTTTTCTTATGGGTTCTTTTAATGCTAGTTCCATTCTTTGCACCACTGCCTGCATACTTATTGTTAACATTCTCTGCATTGTTACAGACGTTTGTATTTATGATTCTTATCTACGTTTACCTTGCAGGTGCTGTAGCTATTGATGACCACTAAGTCTTTTTTGCTTAGTACTTTTGATAAAGAGGCTTGATATGAAATTAACAACACCTTCTTTATCGCTTTTGATAAAC
>CAYPCV010000185.1:0-8565 GCA_964409295.1 uncultured Sulfurovum sp. | reverse complement strand
CATCAAGAAAAAACAGATAGAGAAAATGAAGAGAGCCAATTTTAGGCTAAACAACTTGTTTAGTTAGAAACGCTCGACAATGGCAGTCTTTGAGACTGCTCCAATCCGTCAAGCCACCGTTTCCAGCGGTGCGTTATGACTTTGATAAAATTTTTATTTTGTGGGCTTTTTGCCCATAAAAAAATATTTTTAAAAAAAAATGCTTTTTTATATTCTTTTAAGCTTGTTTTCTCTATAATCTCACTCCACAAACAACTGGACAGTTGGGTGAGTTGGCTGAAACCACATCCCTGCTAAGGATGCGTACGGGTAACTGTACCGAGAGTTCGAATCTCTCACTGTCCGCCATGTGGAACTTCTAAAAAATATCTTTACTCTATCATAACATTTTCATCTAAATCCTATTTTATTTTATATGAAATCTTTTTATTTACCTCTTTTATTTCTATAAAAAATACAAATCCCCTATAAGCTTCTTTTTTTATAAGTCTTTTAATAGTTAAACCCTTTTATAATGGAAATATAACAATATGTTTATACAGAAAAAAATATTCAGTGAAAGGGGATAAGTTTATGAAAAAAACAACTATTAGAACCGTACAGTCTTTATTAAAAAAAGATGGGTTTCCTATTACTCAAATAGATGGAACTTTTAATAATGCAACTGATTTATATTTAGATGAAGCATTACTAGGGCGAGAAGATAAACTGCCTGTAAATTGGACAAATTTACCAAGAACAAGGAAAGTAACAGCATACATACAGCTAGTTGCTCATGAAAATGGTTTTGATGCAGGTGTAATAGATGCATATTGGGGACCTGCGACAGAGTATGCTTATGACTCATTGGTTCATCTGTTGCAACATAATGAAAGACCACCTTTATGGAGAGATAGAACGCCCATAAATACAAATCCTAATCATTGGCCAAAGCAGACAGAATCAGCTCTTAACGCCTTTTATGGAGGGGTAGGAACAAATCAAGTAAAAGTTAAATTACCTTATACACATGTAGTTGCGTGGAATAAACGTAAAAAGCTTGATTACCTATACTGTCATAAAAAAGTAGCCGATAGTCTTGTTCGAGTATTGACGAATGTTCTTAACCATTATGGAGAGGAGAAAATTCAAGAGTTGGGTTTAAACCTTTATGGAGGATGTTTTAACAAACGAAAAATTAGAGGTGGAAGTCGTTGGTCTACACATGCTTGGGCAATTGCTATTGATTATAATCCTGAGCAAAATAAATTAAAATGGGGAAGAGGCAGAGCAAAGTTTGCAGAACCTATTTATGAAAAATGGTGGGAATTTTGGGAAAAAGAGGGTTGGGTTAGTCTTGGTAGAGAAAAAAACTTTGATTGGATGCATGTTCAAGCAGCAAAACTTTAATTAATAGACTATAATAATTGTATGAAAGTTATAAAAATTTTTATAGTAATGGTTTTGTTTTCAAAGGTTTATGCTCAAAGTAATATGGAAATACTTGAAGAGTATCGAGACCAATTATGTACAATGTTGGTTAATGCTAGTAACAGTATTGATGACTATTTTGTTGAAAATAATTTAACTAATCTTAGAAGTAAGACTTATGCCAAATTCTCTAGTTCTATTGCCATGGAATCAAATCAAAAGTTTGAACAAGATATGCGTTTACGTTTGCGTTTGAATTTACCTAAAATTCAAAAAAACTTGCGTATTATCTTTGAAGATGAAAATAATGATAATAGCCTTTACGATAGAACAACCTTAAATAATGAAAATATAAAAGACAAAAGTTACTACTTGCGTTTAGAGTATTTAAAATTTGTTAAAAAAAAGTTTAATTTAGGGCTTGGCTTGGGTCTGCGTGTACGTCAAGGTAATTTGGTTCCATACCTAAACTTTCGTTCGCGTTTTGATATTTTTAAAGATGAATCATTTAAAAGTGTGTTGCGTAATCGTTTTCGTTATTATACTGATGGAGAGATAGAAGATATTTTAGAGTTTAATAACCTTTATATTTTTGACAGTTCTGTTTATGCTATTTTTCGTAATCAATTAAGTTACTCAAATCAAGACAGCTATGAACGTGCTTATCACGATTTTTCACTGATTAAAAAACTTAGTGATAAAAAGCAACTCAGCGTGGGTATGGGAGTCCGAAGTGATTTAGTAAATTTTAAACACTATGATGTGGATTATTATCATGTTCATACCTTATATCATCATCTTTTTTATAAAAATTGGCTCTATTATCAAGTCGCACCTTCCACACTATGGAGGGAGAGCAATGATTTTAAGCTTTCCTATCGTCTTATGTTGAATTTTGGAATACTTTTTAAAAAGTAGCTATACTAAACTCTCTAACTTGTCCAAAAAGTCATTATGGCTTAGATATATAAGCTCTTCAAAACTGTTTTGTATCTTTTTTAAACTCTCTTTATCTTGATGCAGATTCATCATATTTAAGAGCGTTTCTAAATATTCCCCTTCTCCTTTAGCTATATCTTCTGTAATTTGAATCCGATTGTTGTCCAAATAGCTTAGATGAGCCGTACTGTGACCACCTCCTCCTTCCGAGGTTACTTCTGAAAGTGCTTCTGTAGAGATTTGAAGGCTTATTGTTACCGTTATTTGACCTGTTGCTTCAACACTTGAAGAGAGTATTTCATCTTCTATGTTTCGATGATTAGAACTATGAGAATAGTGTTCTTGGTATTCTCTATCTTGTGCATGCATAACTTTTGGTTTAACGGTTTTTGCAACGAGTAAAAGAGGAGTCAGTGCTAGTAAAAATAGTAGTGTCTTCATAAGTAATCCTAGTTCGTTTAAATGATTATATCTAAACTAAGTTTTTAAACAATAATTGATTTAGATATAATTATATAAAAAATTTGTATAGTAAAAGAGTAAAATGGATTGGAAAAAATTTGAGGTTACGAAAGCTGGGCGATTGGATAAAGTCTTAACGGATGAGTTGAATCAGAGTCGTAATCAAGTTGAACAACTTATAAAAGAGGGTTTGGTTAAAGTTAATGATAAAGTTGTTATAAAAACAGGAAAAAAACTTCTTGCAGGAGAGCTTGTCGCTTATACCTTTAAAGATGTTGTTCCTAAAGAAGCTGTGACTATTAATTTTGATGTAGAGATACTCTATGAAGATGAGGTTATGATGGTGGTCAATAAACCTTCTGGTCTTGTCGTGCATCCTGCTCCCTCTGTAAAAGAGGCTACCTTGGTGGATTGGTTGATTCATAAAGGCATCTCTTTGTCAACAATATCAGGCGAAGAGCGTCATGGGATTGTTCATCGAATTGATAAAGATACAACAGGGGCTTTGGTTATTGCCAAGACCAATGAAGCTCATCAAAAATTAAGTGAACAACTTCAAGATAAAAGCATGGGAAGATACTATTTAGCTGTTATAGATTGCCCTTTAAAATCAAACGGTATTGTAGAAAAACCTATAGGTAGAAACCCTAATAATCGCCTAAAAATGGATGTTTCTCAACGAGGTAAAGAGGCAAAATCAGCTTTTTGTAAATTGGTAGAGACGGGAAGTTCTCATAATTCTCAAAGTAATTTAGAACTTATTGCTGTAAAGCTTTTTACAGGTAGAACGCATCAAATAAGAGTCCATTTAGAGAGTTTGGGTAGGCACATTCTTGGAGACAGTTTATATGGATTTAAGAGCAAAAAAGATACAATAGATAGAGTATTTTTACACGCATATAAACTATATATGTTTCATCCAACTACCAATAAACGAATGGAGTTCGTTGCACCACTCTTTGCAGATATGCAAGAGTTTATTAATAAAAAGTTTAATCAAGGAGACGTTAATGAAAAAATTAACCCTAGTACCATTGACACTTATTTCAGCACTGTTACTGAACGGATGTAATCCTTCTGCTCTTACAGGTCATCAATTGGATTTAAATCTACCAAAAATAAATAATGTAAAAGCAGTTGCAGGAAGTACTTATGTAGCTTTTGAGTGGCAATCTCTTGCTAATAAGGGGCTTGATGGAGTCAATATCTATCGAACAGAAGGAGACGGTACAGTCTACAGTAAAACTAAGCAATTGGTAAAAGTAGGTACAGTTTCAAACCGTTTTTCATCTCATTATGTTGATACAGCACTGCATCAAAACAGTAGATATACTTATACCTTTACCACTATAAAAGGTGGTTTTGAGTCGGCTCATGGACAAGTAATTGATGTAAAAACCTTGCCCCCATTTGATGCTGTGACTTTTTTTCAAGCTTTTCAGAAAGCACCAAATACCATTAAGATGATATGGAGACCACATTCTGATAAACGTGTTAAAATGTATAAAATAGAGAGAAGTATTAATGGTCAGCCATGGAAATGGGTTGATTCCGTCAAGCATCGAATGATGTCTGAATTTATAGATACCTATGTTGCTCCAGGAAACTCATATGCCTATAGAATAATTGCTGTTGGATTTGATGATAGTATCTCAAAACCAAGTAAAGTAGTTACTATTTTAGCAAGATAAGGGACTCAATGCCACATATAACGGTTAAACCTTTTGAGACTTCGGTACTCAAAAAAGGAAAATATTCTCGAACAGAAATTCTTTTTGTTGCAAACGATACGCATAGTGATGATGAACTTATTGCTGTACATCATGAAGATGAATCATTTTTATTACATTTGAAAAAGCCAAAAATATCAAATAAATCTGAAAACCTTTGGTTGCTAAAATATGATAAAGTTACTAGACCACTTAAAGTGAATCTTGTAAAACAAGCGATTGCTGATGTCTCTAATATCTGTGAACTAGAAGTAACACAGTCCAATATTACTGTACATCCTGCTAAAGTGTTGAACTCTAATATTTATGAAAAAAATATAGAAGATTTCTCTGATATTGAGTTCTCTTTTGAATCTGTCTCTATCGAGGTAGGCTTTGGTTCTGGTAAACATCTTCTATATCAAGCTCAAAAAAATCCAGATAAATTGTTTATTGGAATAGAGATTCATACTCCCTCTGCTATGCAAGTTCTAAAGCAAATTGAGCTTTTAGGCTTAGAAAATATTTGGGTTGTTAACTACGATGCACGTCTACTTTTAGAGATGATTCCATCAAACTTGTGTTCTGAAATATTTGTTCATTTTCCAGTTCCTTGGGATAAAAAGCCACAAAGACGGGTTATCTCTGCTTCTTTTTTAGAAGAGTCCCTGCGTGTTCTAAAAAAAGGGGGTCGTCTGGAGTTACGAACAGATAGTTACAAATATTTTTGGTACGCTTTAGATACTTTTTTAGGGGATAAAGTCTCTAAGACAGCTGTCGAAGTACGAAAAAATGAAGCACTTGAAGTAACCAGTAAATACGAAGCACGATGGTTAAAGCAAGAGAAAGATATTTATGATGTCTATGTAAAATCTTTAGAGAATTCTGAAGAAAGAATATTGGATTTTGACTTTTCTTTTAACAATATCTGTTATAAACAAGAACTTTTAGATAAAATAACATCCAAACCTTTGATTTTTGAAGACTCTTTTATTCATTTTGAGAGAATTTTCAAGGTTCAAGATGAAGCTATTTTAATTAAGTTGGCGTTTGGTAGTTTTGATAGACCAGAACATAAGTTTATCTATATGAATGAAAAAGAGGCATACTATTTTCATTCTAATCCTGTTAAAACATTAACAAACTACAAAACGCATCTTAAAATTATGGAGTATTTAGATGTCTAATGTTATCACTGCAAAAAACCTTACACTCTCTTATGAAGCAGATGAAGAGGTCATTCGGGATGCTACTTTTACGATAAAAAAAGGGGATTTTGTTTTTATAACGGGGCCTAGTGGTAGTGGAAAATCAACACTTTTAAAATCATTTTATGGAAATTTACAACCCAAAGAGGGTTCTTTGGTTATTGGTGGGTTGGATATGATTGATATTAAAAAATCCAAGCTTCAAGAGCTACGAACGCACTTAGGGATTGTTTTTCAAGATTATAAACTTATTAATGAGTGGACGGTTGAAAAGAATGTGGTTTTGCCTTTGTGGATTTCTGGTTATTCATCAGAAGTTCAATCTACCCAAGCACGCCGACTTTTGCATCATGTAAAACTTAGTGGAAAAGAAGAAAAATACCCTATGGAGCTTTCAGGTGGGGAACAACAACGGGTAGGAGTAGCACGAGCATTAGCAAAGAACCCTTTTCTTATTTTGGCAGATGAACCTACAGGTAACCTTGATGAGTACTCTTCTAATGTTATTTGGGATTTAATGGAAAATGCTTGTCAACAGTTAGATACAACTGTGGTGGTGGTTACCCATAGAATTCCAATGGTCTTTAATATTCCCTACAGACATTTTACAATTGATGAGAGAGGAAGTGTCTATGAAGTTCATTAAACGCCATGTATCTCTAATTTTTCCCTTAGTTGCTATATTACTTGGTTTGGAGTTTTTTATTGTTTTTGACCGTACTACTGATACTTATGAGAAGAGTCTCTCTTCAAATTACAGTATTCTGGTTGTTGCAAAAGATGAAATGAGTATAGATGATTTTAAGAGCTTGAATAGTCATATTTTAGGGGTAAAAGAGCTTTCAAAACCACAAGCTTTAAAAAATATGTATATGGGAGATAGTAAAAGTATTAATCAAGCATTGCCCAATTTTTATGAGATAAAATTGGACAACCTTTTAGGGATTAAAGCGTTAGATGAAGTTAAAAAGAATCTATCAGATTCGGAGAGTATTAAACGCATTGAGACTTTTCATTCGACGTATAAATCACAATATGAACTTTTTACCTTTATTAAATTTTCTTTTGGAACCTTTATCTTTTTTATGTCGATTATTGGATTTTTTCTAATTGTTAAACAGATGGAAGTTTGGAACTTTCTACATGCCCAACGGATGAAAGTAATGGAAATATTTGGAGCTTCACTCTTTTTACGTTCTAAAGTACTCATTAATATGGCTGTAATTGATGCAGTTATCTCGGCTATTTTGACTTCGGCAATGTTTGTCTCACTTCAAAGAATGTGGATTTCAGACACGCAAATGGAAATACTTAAAGAGCATGTTTCGGATGTTTTTCTTTTTTCAGACTTTTTTATTTTACTTTTTGCTTCAATTGTTGTTGTTCTTATTGCAGTATTTTTGGTTGTTATTAATGTAAAGGAGGAGTGATATGAGACTTATTCTTAGCATATTACTCTCGTTTTCTCTACTCTTTTCCTCTTCTGTTGATAACTCTATTCGTCAAAAGAGTAAAGAGTTAACGTTAAAAAAGACAGAATATAGAAAGATGGATAACCAACTTTCTAAAATTGCAAAAAAGATATTACTTGCTAAAAAAGAGCAGAGTAGCTTAGAGCATAAAATAGCTTCTTTAGAAAAGAATATCAAAAATAATCAAGAAAAATACATTAGCTTGCAAAAAGAAGAGAAAGTTTTAGCTAAAGATTTAAATAAAATTAACAGAACAATTACTTTAAAACAAGAGAAATTTATAGCATTGATTGCTAAAAATTTCTCTATGGCATTGGCTCTTGAAGAGCTAAAACAACCCACAAAAGATTCGGTAATGATGCAAGAGATGTATGAAGTTTATGCAAAAAAGAATAACGTTATAATTGAAGATTTAAAACGTGAAATGATTACACTTCATACAAAAGAAGCTTCTCTTAAAAAGAAACAGAATCAGATTCAGGAGGAGATTAGCACCTATAGTAATGAACGTTTAGAGTACACAAGTAAAAAGCAGAAAAAAGATGATGTTATTGCTGAGTTAGCTCGTGATAAAGCTTTGTATAAAAAACGTTTTAATCGTATTAAAAAAAGCCGACGCAGTTTAGAAAGAAAATTAGCAAAACTTAAAATTATTAAACAAGACCAAAAAGATGCTCTACAGGCCAAACGACTAGAAGCCAAAAATCGTAAAGAGTTAGCTTTAGCAGTCCAAAATAATAGAAATTCATCAGTTGTAAATATGACAACACGCTACCGTGGAGGTAAAACAATTTCTCCTTTAAAGGGAGCGAGACTTATTAAAAAATTTGGTTCCTATATAGACCCTATTTATAAGTTTAAAATTTTTAATAAATCCATTACTTTAAAAGCTCCTTATGCTGGTTCCAAAGTAAGAACTGTTTTAAAAGGAAAAATTGTTTTTTCTGAAAATTCTGGTGGAATGCTTGGTCGAGTTGTTATTGTGGAGCATTCTGGAGGAGTGCATACTATTTATGCAAAACTTTCACGTTTAGCACCAGGTATTCATGTTGGAAAACAACTTTCTAAAGGGTCGATTATTGGAAAAGTTGAGAAGAGCTTAATGTTTGAAGTTACTAAAGATAATAAGCATATAAACCCTCTAAAATTGATTCATTTATAGTATTTCAGATTTGACAACTCCACCCCTTAAAAAGAGGTGGATTCTTCTGAACTCCAAACTAATAATGTTTAGATATTTAAGAAGCTCTCTCCATGTGTCCCACGGTATTTAGAATATTTAAAGAAGCATTCAAATCAGCATTTAATCTAAAATTACATTTAACACATCTGAATTTACTTTGACTCTTTCTATTCTCTTTAGAT